>DYCT01000099.1 GCA_019417975.1 Bacteroides sp. | reverse complement strand
ATATATTATATATACGTTTTTAAATGTTCCACAAAAGTACACTTTATATTCCACATAAAAAGAGAAAAAAACTCAAAATACCATCTAAATAGTTCAAAATAACACTTTATACGCTTAAAAGGGGTATCCAATGGCTAAATGATAGCCTAAACTCTTCTTGAATGACGGTAAATTATAATAACCCGACCTGCCGGTCTCGTAAGGGACATGCAGACCGACTCCTACATCGAATCGCAAAACAAGAAATGTTAAGTCGTATCGGATACCCATTCCTGTACCCAACGCAATGTCTTTACCCAAACGTTTTAAGTCAAACTTTCCACCCGGACGGTCCACATCCTCACGCAACAACCACACATTGCCGGCATCTAAAAAGACAGCTCCATGCAAATCGCCCAAAATGCGGAAACGATATTCCAAATTTGCTTCTAACTTGAAATCACCGGTCTGGTCAATATACGAATATTTACTCTCTACTGCCGGATGATAGCTGCCCGGTCCCAACGCACGAACCGTAAATGCACGAATACTAGTGGCCCCTCCTACAAAGAATTGCTCACTATAAGGCGAAACATTCATATTGCCATACGAATAAATAGCTCCGGCCATCAAGCGCATAGCCAAACGATTGTTTACATCAATGCGATAATTATAACGAACCTCCGATGTTAACTTGACAAACTGTGCAAACGGATTACCCATCAGCTTCTTATTCTTCTTGTGGAAAGAGTTTCCAAATGCGGCATAGACACCGGAAGTAATGTTTCCTGCCGAAGTTATCGAAGTCTGCCACCATAAATAATGCTTTTTCGACTTCACTTGGGTATCATCGTAGGTATAGGTATAAGACATGGCCGGAATAAACTGGTTCTTCAAACTCTGATACAAAGCACGATTGGCTCCCATAATCGAATCGAAACGAGCTGTGGTGCTCTGCAACGCATTAAACGTAAGTCGGAATGGGGTAATAGAGTGACGTATCACAGCCGAGGGTTGGAAATTGTATGTAGCATTTCCACCAAAGGAAAGCATCTTAAAAAATCCCGCCCTATTTAACTGATTACCATAAATCCGAAATGTACTGGTAGCCGGGAAATCGAAATCGACTTTATACACCCACGGGAAAACAACCCATGGAAAATCAAGCGATGTTTCTACGCCTAACTCGTATGAATTGATAGCCGAACGATTTGCTTTAGCTGATGACTTTGTCTGCCACTCGTACGAACCATGAACACCGACAGAAAAGGTTTCTCCACCTCGAAATATATTCCTACGCGACACACTAAATGAGGCTCCCGGACCTACCTGATCATTGCTCTTGGTCGTAATATTCATCTCCAACTCACCATCCAATGGTTGGTCCATAGCTGCATTGATAGTCACATCAAGTCTGTCGCACGAGGCAAGTGTATCTCGTGGCACATATTGAAACTCTGAAAAACGAAATACACCCAAACGATTCAGCTTATCTTGCGACTTAGACTGCACCTGCTGAGAATACAGCTCTCCACTGTGGAAGCGTATACGCCTATAAAGTACTGACGGACGAACGGGCGGACGCTTGCCGGTATAATATACCATCATGTCTTTATACATCAACGAATCGACCGGAGCACGACGCGAATACTTATAATTTGACAAATTGAACGCGACCCGACCAATACGCCATTGTTCCAATCCTTCTTTTGGAATTCCCGACTTAGGAATTATCTGCAAATGTACTGCTCCCGGAGTGATAAGGGTATCAGCTCGAAAAGTAATAAAATCGGAGCGGAAATAGTAATATCCCTTATCGCGCAAAAGGTTGCTGATGCGCTGCCGCTCGGCATCCAACTGAATAACATTGAAATGCTTGCCACGACGCACCAATCTGTTGTTCCAATCTTCCTGAATGAAACTGTCTATCTGAGCAGGAAAACCCAAATAGGCAATAGAATCGAGCTTATAAGCATTCTTGAAATCAACGTAATAATTAATCTTGGCACGACGAGGACTCTTTAAGGGTATGACTTCATAATCAACTGTGCCATTGAAATAGCCATAGTCGTGCAAAATATTTCGCGCTATCTGTGCCCGAAGTTCCGGATTGACAGCTGTCATCAATACCGGCTTAGCTGCAAATCGGTTGAACATCCACTTACCAAACTTGCCTTCGGCATTGACATACTTATTGTACATCCACAACCCGACGGGAAGAGGAAATTTCAACGACGAACTTCCTAAAATGGCATTATTAGGAGCACAAGCTAATGCTGCTTCCGCTTCAGTCCAAGCATTCTCTCCATTCGACGACTTATCTTTATTTTCAATCTTTATTTCCTTAATACCCCGATAAAGCACTTCTCCTTCAGGTAAATGCTTGGTTATGGAGCATGCTGTCAACCCAATCAGCACAAGACCCACTATTCCTATTATATATATATACTTACTTTTCATCACGATCTTGCTCCTTATCCAATACCGGCTGATTCTTTTTATTCCTGCGGAAAATAAACAACTCACCCAAACGACTCATTTTCTTACGCAATACGACACCGATACCCGTCTCTGTTATCTCACCATCCAAAATACTATCGTAGTTCTTATCATGGAACAACCGGACATAGCGAGTTCCGGAATTATCCAAACGATACTCTATGGATATATTATCAATAAAGGTCTGCTCTGCATTTCCTACATTCTCTCCTGTTGAAATCTTACCTCCAATAATGATATTGAAACGGTCGTTCCAAAAACGTTTGGATATCTGATAGGAATAATCCGTATGATTGCTCCCACCATAATCACCGGTCTCTACACCCAAACTTATATCAACAGCTTTGATATTGTTGGTAATACCCTGAATGGCACCATTCAGCACCGAATTCATACTACTGCCCATATCAAATCCTTTTGAACCTCCACCACCTTGGTAAATGCCTAATGCAATCATAGTCACTGCCAATCGACTGCGTTCTTCATCCGACATAGCTGCTAACTCGTTCTGTATAGCTCCATCTTCCGGAGCTTGCAAATTAAAGGCAAGTCCCAAATGTTCCAACGTATTGGTTAGGGTAATGCTGGCATGGAAAGTAACCATACGCTGTGCATCATCCTCGGTCACAGAAGTCCGGTTCTTATATACAGCAATGATATTCAACTTCGGATTAAATGGATCACCACTGAAATCGACATAACTGCCATTCTCTATGTTAAACTCACGACTTAGCCCTACCATCAAAGCATACTTCATCTTACCACTGATTAAGGTGTAGCGCCCGGTAAGTTGCAATCCGTTGTATTCAGAATATTGTAACGACAAATCGCCTCCTCCTTCCAAACGTACATAATCAGAGCCATCTGCACTCAACTCTGCATTGACACGAGCTGCTTGGTCAATATGCACCACCATTATCATATCCATACCACCCAATGCCACTTTGGGCATTTCAGCTTGTTGCACCTGTGTGGTGTCCCTGAAATTGGCGAAAGTGACCAACTCACCCAAACGGTCTTGAGCAGCAGTCAACGGCGAATCGGCCAATACATATGTGACATTGGTATTTCCCAACAAATTGATATTACCTCGCATCTTAAGTGCATCCAGAGGCCCCTTAATGCTGGCAACCAAATCAATAAAGGCTTTTCCATAAAGCAATGACTCACGCGATTTCGATGCATTAATCAGCTCATAATTACGAGCCAACATGCGTAAATCGGCCTTCATGGAAGAGAAGTCGTTCAAGTCAATATGACCATCAATAACAAAAGGATTGTCTGTACGGGTATATAAGCTGTATTTGTCAAAGATGAGCTTATTGTTTTTCATGATAATGGGCTTCTTGTCCATACGGAAATTAACACCATACTGACGCACATTGCCCGAAACATCGTCCATCACCAATTCCCCATTCATAATCGGTTTGGAAAGAGGTCCCTCAACACTGAGATTACCATCCAGATTCCCTTTCAGACGTACCATTTCATCGGGAATGAATCCGTTGGCCAAACGTAAAGGGAAATCTTGTAATTCGAGCATCGCATCCAAGCGACCCTGATTGGAAGTATAGTAGACACCGCCTATCCCCATAACCTCTTCACCATCCAAATTCAGACGTGCATCCAAGTGATGGTCATCGCCTTCACCCGGCAGATAAACAGCTTCAATACCAATATTACCCAACCGATTTTTCTCATAATAGAATTCATCTATCTGTACATCGGTAGCCAACTGCAATGAATGTGCTGTCTGCACCAAATGTGCTTCGGTGGTGAACAAGCCTTTCAGTTTAGGCATATAAGGCAAAATTTCACATATATCAGCCAATTCAATGCGACGTATTTCAACTGCCATATCCTGCAGCACAGTCGTATCGCAAGGCAAAGAGTAAAGTCGCACTCCTGTTCCTGCCGAATCAAGAATAGAAACGTCGGCTCTTACATGCATATCCTCACCTACATAAATGTAATTTCCTTCATTCAAATTGAACGGTCGATACACAACGGTGGGTTGATTTGGAAAAAAATGAAACGATACACCCTCTTTGCGCATCATCGCACGCAATCCCAACAAAACACCTTCTTCTCCTCTATCATTGAAATATTTCAATAAGACCTGTGCTTGGTCATTACCTATTTCGCCATCGAGCAAAGAGCGAAAGACAATCTGCTTACTCTGCGGACCATTCGAAACACCAGCATGCATCTTTATATTTGCAGTATCTTGTCGTAGGTTGAAAAATAGAGTATCCAACTTCATACTGTCTATTCCCAACGAATAGATATGAGAGCTACCATTGATACCCTCCTCTGGCGAAGTATCTATGTCGATAAAAAGTTCACGAAAATCGATACCTGTAAATCCAGTCAATGTATTGCTAACAGGATTGTCTGTCCCGGCCGTTACACGTAAACAAAGATTCGGGAAATAAGTACGCAACTCTGCCTGATTCAACATTCGTGTACTCAACTGCCGATTTGCAACCTCCATCAAGTCGGTAGTCTGCATCAATAATTTCTCCAACCCGGCTCCAGCTTCTAAATCGATTTTCAAATCACCGGACGAAATTATCGCTGACGAAGAATCACGATTGGTGGTCGCCTCAAAATAAACATCTTTGGGTTGAAAAGCGCCTTGTTCTACCTGCATACGAATATCCTTAAAGGATCCATGAAGCGAATGTATATCTTTCAAATTACTCGAAGCATGCAACTTGAATGCAACGCCCAAATCGAACGGAATCGGAATCAGGCGAGCTGCATGTAAATCAACATTCCAGATATTCATAATCAAATCGGCATCAACCACCTCTTTTTGAAACAATGCATCCAAACGTGTATCCATCTCCAACAGAGGATTGTGGCTACCCAAAAGAACAGTACCCTTACAATCAGCCAATGATGCCTTCATACTGAAATCCGAAAGGTCGTAAACGGCATAATTGAATTCTTTCACTTGTATATCAGCTTCCAAACGCGTGGAACGCTTAAATGGATTAAAACCTTGTCCATTGACATTTAGTTGAGCCGTAAGTGTGTACAATGAATCTTTGGGCAAAAAATCAGTAAACTGTAAACTGTCTATTTCAAGTTGGGCAGTATAAGCCTCGGTATTTCCATTGTAATTGCCTCGCAAACCTATCGTACTATGATTCTCTTTAAAGACGAGATCCGCATCATAATGATTCCCTTTCATCGAAGCGACACCATGCAAATTCATTTCATGTGGGATAGCTACTGTCTCTCGAGTTTGTTCGTCCAACAATGTCAACAGAAAGTCCAAATTCCCAGAATGGAGATTTAAATCAATGTTTGCACATCGATGAATACTATCCAACAAAGATTCACCTTTTCCTTCTGCCTTCAGCCGAAAAGCCCCTGGCAACTCTGCACGCAGTTCGTTTATATTTAATTTCTTAAAGTTACCATCCACATCAGCCTTTACAACAAAAGGACGAAATGGATAAGAACAATTAAACTCATCCGATAAGTGTCCAGCCAAAAGCATTACATCTTCTTTACCAAAATCAGAATCAAATAATACGGAGAGTTTACCGGTTTCAAGATTATCAACCGTGCTCCAATCGACTAAAGCTCGTAAATCGGCATAAGAATAAGGAGTCTTCAGCTTTAATTCAGGTATCTGTATACGTGTAGAGTCAGATTTCAAACTTCCCGTTAATGAGGTAATGGAAAACCCGGAACGTTCTTTCAATGAAAACTTTTCAATATTGAGCGACATCAATTTACCATGATAGCCCAAATCGGATAAAGAAGTGTGCAGTTGACGCAAATGAATATGAGAGGGGTCAAATCCTTTTGCAGGAGAAGCTGTACCTAAATCGTAAGCTACTTCACCATCAGTCAATTCAAGTGTATTCAGCTTATATAATTGATTTGCTAAATCAACGTAACCATCTTTTACTGCACCAGTGCCAATATTTGCATAAAGTTTCAGCGTATCAGCAGGAATTTCTACGTGTGCTTTGATGTTCTTCAAAGCCAGTGTTTGCAGGTTCAGTTTCCAATGTATATCGGTAGAAGTGGTATCTGTTTCTTCTGATGTGGTATCAGTCAAACAAACATACAGATCTGTATCATACAAACCAATTTTGTCGAGCATGACAGTCTCTTTTCCTAAATTCACTCCATGCGACTCCAACTCAAATTTTCCAAATGTCCCTCGCAAAAGCAAACCGTCAATCATCTGAGCCGTATTCACAGACACACCGGTAAGCGCAATTTTATCAACCTCAACCTGCTGCATCAGCAAAGGTAAAAGCTGTATCTTTACTTTCAGCTCATCTGCCCAAAGGAGCGTATCTTGTTGGTCTACGACCGATACATCTTGTACTAACAAATCGAGTGGGAAGCCTAATCGAATGCGTTTAATTCCTATCTGCATTCCGGTACTCTCGGAAGCAACCGCTGTCACCTTCTCTTTCAATGCATTCTGAATAGAAGGTATATAAAGCAATACACAAAGTATTATGAACAGCGCAATCGGAATCAATACGATGATACCGGCCCATTTTAAAATTCTACGATTCATACACCAATATACTATGCATTTGCAAAGAAAGCAATAAATTTATAAAAAACTCGATTTTATTTCATAAAGTAACCTATCTAAAAGCTTAAAAAGAAGAGTAATGCAGACATAAATGCCACTTAAGCCCTTAAAAACTTTTCAGCACTGACCCGAAAGAGGATTTATAAGCA
>DYCT01000098.1 GCA_019417975.1 Bacteroides sp. | reverse complement strand
AGCAAATATAGGTATTAAATTTCACTTGGGCAAGTCTATTTAGTTAAGTGAATACACGTGTCAGATTCCGGCTAATCGGATTGGATTTATAGGGAATGGAGGTCCGTTTACACTGATGCAACTAAAAGTAATTCAAGAAGTTATAACTCTTATCATCTTTACGATATTTACAACGGTCTTTTTTAAAGGAGAGTCGTTGCAATGGAATCATTTGGCAGCGTTCGTGTGTCTGGTGATGGCGGTATATTTTGTGTTTAAGTAGAGAAAAAACTATCCTGCGTTCAATAAGTTTTCCAAGCCTTGGCGTGCTCTGCATTATGCATTCGGGCACGCCCTTTTTTACTAAACAGGAATTGCAACACATCTTCGGCCGAAAAGCTGACAGATATTCCGCATCCAATCGGGCCATTTACCCGTCCGGCCACACCCGGTTGCGATAGTATTGCCTCGTTGTGAATGGGAGGGCGCAGACTTCGTTTTCGCACTTCACGACGTACAACAAAAGGAAGTGGAGCAGATGTTGGACGAGCAAAGCCCTGAATGCCATACGGACGAAGACTCAGATAAATGCGTTTGGAGCGAAAGGAGAGACTGTCGGCCATGGTATAAAACCGGGGAAGACTCAAATCAAAATCCAAAATATTTTTCCGATTGTCGGGCAATAGTGCTTGATGGGGCGAATCGCTCAGAGAGGGAACATTTAGACGAATACTCTTCACCGCTTCTGTATTCAACTTGATTTCTTTATCCTCACTCAAGATTTGTTTTAACCGAATGGAGTCTTGCCGAGTCCATTGGGCTTGGCAAAACGAGCAACTCAAACACACAAAAAGTCCGGTGAAATACAATCGTTTCATCTTGAATAAAAGGATATGTTACATTCTGGAGCGAATGTAATGATTTCGTTTTCACACGCTCTTATTCGCACTATTTATAAACCTTAAAGCCAACAAAGATTAACACCTCTGTTAAGAGAACAGAACATGAGGCAACGCTATCGCTCATAGCAGTGACAAGTTACAATTTGCTAAGAACAGCAAAATGTCAAAATGTACATAAATGTATATTTATGCAGTGCGAGAATCGCGAATTTGCAAACAAAATGTCCGTTGCTTGCAAATTTTCAAATTTGATTTCCGGAAAGCACTGTTTTACAATCACATATATAGAATTTCATATTTTCAATACCCTTTTTCATCGCAAAAATCAGAGAGAAAATCAGGGAAAATACAAGGGAACCATAAGTGCGTTTTCAAAGTATCTTAGGATACTTGGCGAAGTATCCTAAGATATTTCATCCGAAATAGCACTTTTAAACGACCCAAAACAAGGCTTTTTTGCCTCCATATCTTGTATAAATATGCAATAGAAGTCAATATACATGAATAACTATGCATAAATATACAAAATGAGAGCTTATGAAAATAACAAAATAATTATCATTTTCAGATTATCCGGTTTATTTATTTCAAAAACATCTGTTTTTAATGCTAAATGATATTCGCAAAATAAGGATTATGCATAACGTATTCCACACTTAAAGTTATCCTGCTTATTCTCATGCAGCAATCCGAAAAGCATAAAAAAAGTATGCCGATAAAACTACCGGCATACTTTTTTATAGATTCATCAAAATGCGATTGGCTATTTCAATTTTGCGTGCATGGCAGCTGCTGCTTTGCGTCCATCGCCCATAGCTAAAATAACAGTTGCACCACCGCGAACAATATCGCCTCCGGCAAAAATCATCGGAATGGACGACTCCATGTTTTCATCTACATTGATAGTACCCTTTCTGCCCAAGTCGAGTCCTTGGATGGAGTGGGGGACAATGGGGTTAGGAGACACACCTACACTCACGATAGCCATATCGATGTCGATGGTTTCGGTAGCACCGGGGATAGGCATCGGACTTCTACGACCGGAGACATCGGGTTCTCCCAATTCCATCTTTTGCAAGACTACTTGTTTCACCTTGCCTTGCTCATCGGCAATGTATTCAATCGGGTTATGAAGAGTCAGGAATTCTACTCCTTCTTCTTTGGCGTGCTTAACTTCCTCCAAACGTGCAGGCATCTCTTCTTCCGAACGACGATAGATAATCATCGCTTTTTCGGCACCCAGACGACGTGCTGTACGAACAGAGTCCATCGCAGTGTTGCCACCACCAATCACGGCTACGCGCTTGCCGAATGTGACCGGAGTGTCCGAGTCGTCGCTGGCAGCATCCATCAGGTTTACACGAGTCAGATACTCGTTGGACGACATGATGTTGATGGAGTTTTCGCCCGGAATGCCCATAAAGTTGGGAAGTCCTGCACCCGATGCTACGAAAATACCCTTGAATCCATCCTCCTTCAGCTGCTCTACACTGATGGTTTTACCGATAATGCAGTCCTTGATGAAAGTAACTCCCATCTTCGATAAATTTTCAATCTCTACATCGACAATGTGATTGGGCAGACGGAATTCCGGAATACCATATTTCAATACACCACCGATTTCGTGCAAAGCCTCAAACACTGTTACATCGTAGCCCAACTTAGCCATGTCGCCTGCAAACGACAATCCCGAAGGACCGGAACCGATAACAGCTACACGAATGCCATTCTTTTCAGCCACTTCGGGCAGAGAAATCTGACCACTCTCGCGCTCATAGTCGGCAGCGAAACGCTCCAAGTAACCGATGGCAACCGCTTTTTCTCCCATCTTCAAATGGATACATTTCGATTCGCACTGTTTTTCCTGCGGACATACACGGCCGCAGACTGCAGGTAGTGCACTGGTCATTTTCAGCACTTGAGCAGCTTTCAGATATTCGCCTCGTTCGATATTTTTAATGAAACCCGGGATGTTGATGCCCACCGGACAACCTGTCATACAAGTAGGGTTGGCACAGTCCAGGCAACGTTTGGCTTCTACCAAAGCCTGTTCCTCCGTCAATCCAAGGTTTACTTCTTCCTTACGGCTGTGCGAACGGTATTCTGCATCCAGCTCGTTCATCTTCACGCGGGGGATAGCTGTACGTTCTTTGGGCTTCATGCTCTTGCGTAAAGCTTCGCGCCACGGAGCATTGCGCGAGTTTTCATCTTCCGGTTTATGAACTTCAGCTTCACACTCCAGATGGTCTAACTTATGAATTTCTTCGCGTTCTATATTTTTAAAAGCGCCCATTCGTTTCAACATTTCGTCGAAATCTACTTGATGTGCATCAAATTCAGGCCCGTCAACACAAACAAATTTTGTTTTTCCTCCCACAGTGATACGGCAAGCACCACACATACCAGTTCCGTCCACCATGATGGTGTTGAGCGAAACATCGGTCGGGATTTCATATTTTTTGGTCAGCAAAGACACGAATTTCATCATGATAGCCGGACCGATACAGAAGCACTTATCTACTTTCTCGCGTTTGATTACTTCCTCCACGCCTTCAGTGACCAATCCTTTTTTACCGTAAGAACCGTCGTCGGTCATGATGATTACTTCATCCGAGCTTTCACGCATTTCTTTCTCTAGAATAATCAGCTCTTTGGTACGTCCGGCCAAAACAGTGATTACTCTGTTGCCGGCAGCTTTCAACGCTTGAACAATCGGCAAAAGAGGTGCTACACCCACACCACCTCCGGCACATACCACCGTGCCGAAATTCTCGATATGAGTAGCCTTACCCAACGGACCTACCACATCCGTAATATAGTCGCCTTCATTCAACATACACAGTTTGGTAGAAGAGAGCCCCACTTCTTGTACCACCAGGGTAATGGTACCTTTTTGTGTATCGGCAGCAGCAATAGTCAGCGGCATACGTTCACCTTTTTCTCCCACGCGCACGATGACAAAGTGTCCGGCTTTACGCGATTTGGCAATGAGCGGAGCTTCTATTTCCAATTTGAATACTTTTTCGGAAAAGTGCTCTTTTGAAACAATTTTGTTCATGTTAGTCGTTAGTATAATTAGTTACTACAAGGTTTTTACTTTCATTATGTAAGTTTGAATTTACGCAAAGATAGGTCGTTTGTTTGGATTGGCAAAGAATTACGCCCAAGAATCTTGTCGTTTTATTCGTCTATGACGATTTAAACAGTCTTAAACTTAAAAAAAAACTAATAAGGAAAAGATAAAGCTGACTACCATTATTTTACTCAAAAATTTGTCTATTTTTGCCACATTAAATAAATCTTACATTATGAATAAACTATTGTGGAAATCAGCAGGAATCTTCCTGTTTTCTTTTTTATGCACTTTTTCGGCATGGGGAGTGCCGGCCAAATCGGGCCTGATTGTATATAAACAACCAGATGGAACAGAACTCAAAGTTCGCCTGATTGGTGATGAATTTCATCATTATTATCTGTCGGAAGATGGTATCCTTTTGTTGGGAGATGCTACAAACTATTTGTGTTATGCGTCTGTAAACAACGGCTTGATAGCTCCTTCTACTATCAAGGCTACAGATATTTCGTCTCGTTCGGTTGCAGCAAACCACCTTTTAACGTCGCAAGACAATAAGGAAATCTTGAAAAACTATACGACCGGCATGGAAAAAGAAACTTCTATGCTACGTAAATCGGTAGAACAGATGCACAAATCAGTTTCTTATCCTACCATAGGCAAACAGAAAGTATTGGTTATCTTAGCTGAATTTGCCGACGAATCTTTCATTACACCCAATCCAAAGGAAAGCTTCGACCGCATGCTGAACGAAAAAGGTTATAGTGAAAATGGAGGAACAGGTAGTGTACGCGATTACTACATGGCTTCTTCTAACAATCTATACGAACCCGACATTAAAGTGTATGGTCCGGTAAAACTGCCTAACAAGATGGCTTATTACGGAGCGAATGATATTTGGGGTAATGATATGAATCCGGCACAGATGGTTGCCGATGCTTGTAAACTGCTGGATGACGAAATCGATTTTTCTGAATATGACCTCGACCACGATGGTTTCGTGGATAATATCTATGTATTTTATGCCGGATATGGTGAAGCCGATGGAGGTGACGCTAATACCATTTGGCCACACCAATTCTATGTATATAGAGGTGCTAAAATTACACAAGAATTGGATGGAGTGCTCATCGACCGCTATGCATGTTCCAATGAAATCGTAATGAAAACCAAAAAGATGGCAGGAATCGGTACTTTCTGTCATGAGTTCGGACACGTACTCGGATTGCCCGACCTCTATGCCACCGACTACAGAACTGATGCACATCCGGGCAACTGGGACATCATGGCTTCCGGCTCTTATCTGAACGAAGGTAATACCCCTCCGATGATGAGTGCTTACGAACGCTATTTTCTCGGCTGGACTGAGCCTCTTGAAATCAAACAGACCGATACAACATTTGTATTACCTCCGTTGATAGAAAATAAGGTATATAAGATTAGTACCAAAAAACCGGATGAATATTTCTTGTTTGAAAATCGTCAGCAGAAAGGATTCGACAGCTATCTGCCCGGTCACGGCATGCTCATATGGCATATTGACTACAAAGAGTATTATTGGAATCAAAACAAACCCAACAACGATGGTTCACACCAGTATGTCGACATTGAAGAAGCCGGCGGCATCGCTTCGCCTGACCATTACGACAGCTTCCCATTCCCGGGAACTTCAAACGTTACAAGCATTACAGACAAAACGAGTCCTAGTCTGAAAACATGGAACGGAACAGCCAGCAATCTGGGTATTTATAATATCTATGAAACACCCGATTCTCTAATCCTTTTCGATGTAATTGACCCATCAAACGTATTAGGTGTTGTTGTTGCTCAAGCTGCTACAGATGTCACTCCGGTCTCTTTTAAAGCAAACTGGGATAAACTGGACGACGCTACTTCGTATGTAATTGATGTATACTACCAATCTGCCAACATCGGTTCTGCCGTTGCTACAAAGGTATATGTTGATGGATATTTGGCACGCCACGTAGGCAATGTAACAAGTTTCGAAGTTACTGGTTTGGATCCGGAAAAGACATACTATTATAGAGTACGCGCGCGTGGAAATAAATATATCGGAGCATACTCTTCACCGATAAAAGTACACACTGGCGATAAAGACTATCGCTTCTTTGCGCCAACCATCGCTGCACCGACTCAAGTAACCGACCATTCTTTCGTAGCCAACTGGGAAAGCTTGAAAGATACCAAGACTTATTATGTAACCGCTTTCGAAGTAAACGGTGAAATGACCGAAGAAAAAGCCGACTTCACCAAAGGCGCATCTGTTCCTGAAGGATGGAAATCAACTTCATACACCGTATTCAGCGAAAAAGGGTACTACGGTGAAGCTCCCAATTCATTAGGATTGAGCAGAGACAAGGGTTATGTATATTCTTCTATCAAAACAGATGCTTGGGTAGGAGGCTTCAGCTTCTGGCATCGTGCTACAGAGAATTTGAGCGAAGAAAACAAGCTGTCTATCTATGGATATACACAAGGAGATTGGAAACTTATAACTACTATCCCTTCTCTGACAAAAGCAGAAGGCGGTGCTACTTTCTCAATGAAGACTGACCAATTCTCGGAAATGTATAATGCCATTAAGATTGAGTTCAATCGTCCTGGAAGTGGAACTGTATATATTGACGACATTTGCGTGAACTATTTCAAACCGACAGAGTTTACCGCAATCCCTGAATACGACAACAAAGTTGTAGGAGATGCTCTTTCGTTTGAAGTCACCGGATTGCAGCCACTTACCTTCTATGCATATCAGGTAAAAGGATTTGATGGTACTTTAGAATCTCAAAACTCAGAAATGTATTTCTTGATGACTTTGTCGGAAGAAGCTGCTACTGTTTCCAATACAGAAAGCACAAACCCAGTCTACGCATACGTGGCAGGTACAGAACTTGTCGTAAAAGGCGCTAAAGCTGGTATGCCGATTGCTGTATACGACATTGCCGGCCGTTTGATTTACAATGAGAAAGCAACAGCGTATGATACCCGAATTCAGTTGCCATCCGATGGACTGTATGTGGTTCGCGTAGAGAGCAAAACTTTCAAGGTGATTCGCTAAGCTTATTTGAATATTTTACAGAAGAGTGCTTTATGGAATTCCATAAAGCACTCTTCTTTTATCTACCGAACTCCATATTGAAAGTCTGGGAGCAACCGACCTGCACCCGTTAGATAATGCTCATGCCGAGCGTACATAATAAAAAAGGAGGATTAAATAATCCTCCTTTTTTGTACACCCTCAGGGATTCGAACCCTGGACCCACTGATTAAGAGTCAGTTG
>DYCT01000097.1:1737-7282 GCA_019417975.1 Bacteroides sp. | reverse complement strand
ATCGAACTGAAGTCCACAAGAAGCAACGTATTTAAATACATCTCCACGTACCACAAACCAATTGTCGGCCTGTAGTTCTTTCGCTACTTTATTAATAAAGGAATAATGCTGGGCATCTTTTTCTACAGAGACGACCTTCCCACATCCACGCGACAAAAGTTCCAACCCAATGCTACCTGTACCCGAAAACAAATCAAGAGCCAAGGGCTCTTCTTCGAAATCCAATCGGTTGTTCAACACATTAAACAGATTCTCTTTAGCAAAATCGGTTGTCGGACGCGCCTTAAATGTACGAGGCACCTCAAAACGTCTTCTCTTATAAATTCCACTGATAACTCGCATAAGCCGTATTTAAAACACTAAATCTCACATAAAAACAATGCTTGCAAATCGAAAGGGATACTTTCTATACAAGCCAAACCCGCATGGGTAAACTCGGAATTGGGGTTTATAACAAATACTCTTCTTACAAACTGTCTGATTTCGTTTAGCAATTCGTCTTTACCCGAAAAATTGCCCGCGACATGCAATTCATCGCGCTCCGAATCGTAGCCCAACTGTTTCCATACATTCAGCATATAATAGGCTCTATCAGCAGTCTGTTGAGAGGGAAAAGAATTGGCAAACAAGAGTCTGCCTCGCTCAAAACAAAAGATGTCTACCGCACTACTACGCCCATAAGCATATAACTTCCGATTATTTCCTAATCGACTCTTATCGGCAAAGAACTCTATAACCGGACTGACATGAGAATAAAACCGTGCTTGCGGATAGCGCTCCGACAAAGAAAGCCATACACTATGATCCATGCTAAACGCAACGGCCATGTCTGCTTTCCCCAGCTCGTTGCACAAGACTGTCTCGTTAGCTTTGCGCTGATGGTTGTAATCGAAGAAACAGTCGAACTGTTTCTCCTCTACTAAAAAATCGGAGGGGAGCAATGTAAACCGCTGACCTACCTGCAACACATTCACTCGCTTGTATGCATATTGAAGCAATTCCGACTTCATCAGCTCCCTTACACCAACAGCCATAGGCAGATTTGTATCAAGCTCTAAGGGAATAAATGTGAATGAATTGTCAAGTACAGGATTGAATATAGTAAAAGAAAATCCATCCGCACTAAGGCGGATGGATAACGTGTAATGTTCTGATTTAGAAAAATCTATTTTCTCAAGTAGAGCCTTCTCCAACATGCTATATAAATAGGATTATTCCCAGTTACCAGCGTTGTTGTTCGGAGTTTCGATAGAACCAACTTGCAAGCCTGGGTAACGATAAAGCTTGTTAGCCATATCTTTCAAGTTTACAATTTCCTGATGATCCAAACCGTTCAAATATACATCGTACGGAGTCTTTGCTTCGAACAAATAGATAGGAGCACCAGACTTGGTTGTATCGCTCTTTGTATACATTTCGAATGTCTTACCATTACCAAAAGGAACATAACGCATAGAGTCAGCAATGAAGCCTTTCGGATAAATAGTATCCAAAACGTTTACCCACAATGTATCACGGCTAAAGCCTTTCAAACCTTGTTTTTCAACTTCGCTCCAGTTACCTGTCTTCTTAGCTTTATTGATGATAGCCATTGCCTTCTTTTCAGTCAAGCCGTTTTCCAACTGTTCATCGGTCAAAACACCTTCTTTAGCAACAAAAGGAATCTGCTGAGTCTTTACGAAATTAATCAACGTATCAAAGTTGTTTGTGTATTGGCCCATGTGCAGATTACGGTACTCCAACTGAGCTTTACGAATATCAATCAAGCGAGCAATAACTGCTTTTTCTCTCGCTTTACGAGTTTCGTCAAACTGGATAGGCCCCATAATACTTCCGTAACAGATATATGCCAACACGCATACACAAGCAAATAATACGACATTAATTACTGTTTTCATGATAATATTGTTTTTTTAGTTTATATTCGTAGCGCAAAAATAGAATAAATTAATTTATTATCCGTCAATTAGACAGACTTTTTATCTAATAAAAAATGATAAATCATTATTTAGAGCAGCAAATTAAGGAAAATTTTCGGTACGAACCAACTTTTGAGCAAGATTTAGCTATAAAAACACTATCCGAATTTCTAACAAGCTCTAAAAAAGAGGGGATTTGCATTCTTAGAGGCTATGCAGGAACCGGAAAGACTTCGCTGATTGGAGCGCTGGTTAAAACCATGGACAACCTCAAACAGAAATCGGTTTTGCTGGCTCCCACCGGAAGAGCAGCCAAAGTCTTTTCACTTTATGCTGAACATCCTGCCTACACCATCCATAAAAAGATTTACAGACAGAAATCGTTTTCAAACGACTTGACCAATTTCACATTAAACGAAAACCTGCACCAACACACCTTATTTTTAGTGGATGAGGCTTCTATGATTGCCAACGAGGGACTAAGTGGCTCGTATTTGGGAAGCGGAAGATTGCTGGACGATTTGATTCAATTTGTTTACAACGGGACAGGATGCCGCCTGCTCCTATTGGGTGATACGGCACAGCTTCCACCTGTAGGTGAAGAAGAAAGTCCGGCACTCAACACTTCCATCATCCAAGGATACGGACTGGACGTTACTGAAATCAACCTCACTCAAGTGGTACGCCAAGTAGAGAGTTCAGGTATCTTATGGAACGCCACTCGCTTACGTCGTTGCATCGAAACCGAAGATATGTTTTCACTACCTCACATCCGGTTGAAAGGGTTTGCTGATATCCGAGTTGTGGAAGGAACAGAACTGATAGACACCCTCAACTGTTGCTATGGGAAAGACGGACTGGATGAAACAATTGTGATATGCCGTTCCAATAAACGAGCCAACCTATATAACAACGGAATCCGAAATACGATTCTATATCGCGAAGACGAACTAAACAGTGGCGACCGACTGATGATTGCCAAAAACAACTATTATTGGACCAAAGACAACAAAGAGGTGGACTTCATTGCAAACGGCGACATCGCTACCATCCGACGTATTCGACGTACTCGTGAACTATACGGTTTCCGGTTTGCCGACCTGTTACTCACATTTACCGACTACAACGACTTGGAGCTGGAAGCTACTGTCTTGTTGGATACACTACATGCTGAAGCACCCTCAATGTCACACGAAGACAACGACCGACTATTTCAAACCATTTTAGAAGACTATGCCGACATCTCGAACCGCAAAGAGCAGATGAAGAAGATGAAAGAAGACCCGCACTATAATGCGCTTCAAGTGAAATATGCCTATGCCATTACTTGCCACAAAGCACAAGGCGGACAATGGAAACATGTATTCTTAGACCAAGGATACATGACGGATGACATGCTCACGCCCGATTATTTCCACTGGTTATACACAGCTTTTACCCGTGCTACCGAAACTCTTTTTCTGGTCAATTACCCTCAACAACAGTTGGAAAAATAGCTCAGGATTTCGTGTTTCTGAAGATATTTCTGTAAGCTCTATTCGTAAAAAAGAAAGGGATATACCCCATCAGGCATATCCCCTTTCACACGATTTATCTCATCGCTTGACGTATCATTTTACGCCAGCCAATTCAAGCACTTTTTCAATCGCTGCATCCAAACCATCAGGGTTCTTACCTCCGGCTGTAGCGAAGTGAGGTTGACCACCTCCACCTCCTTGAATTAATTTAGCAGCCTCACGGATAATCTTTCCGGCATTGACACCTTCTTTCACCAGATTATCTGAAAGCATCACTGTAAGCAAAGGTTTCTCATTATCAATTGTACCAGCCACGAAAATCATATTTTCAGCGAATCGAGTACGCATCTTGAATGCAATGTCTTTCACCACGTCTGCAGGCATCGGAATCTTGTTCATTGTCAACACCTTGACACCGTTCACTTCTTTTGCATTGTTCAGCACACGTTTCTCTATTTCAACGGCTTTTTCCTTTACGTAATCTTCTACTTGCTTCTTCAAACCTGCATTCTCATCAATGTACTTACGGATAGCAGCCTTCAAGTCGGGTGCATTATTAAACAAAGCCTTGATTTCTGTCAATGTATCGTGAATAGAATCGAGCATTTCCTCTACCTTAGCACCTGTAACGGCCTCGATACGACGTACACCGGCTGCAATAGAGCTTTCACTTACGATTTTCACCATACCAATCTTACCGGTAGCCGACACGTGAGTACCTCCACAAAACTCAATAGAAGAGCCGAATTGTACGACACGTACTTCTTCGCCATACTTCTCACCAAACAATGCAATAGCACCCAGTTCCTTCGCCTTTTCAATCGGCATGTTGCGATATTCAGTCAAAGGCACATTCTCACGAATTTTGGCATTGACCAAATGTTCAACCTCACGAATCTGCTCGGGAGTCACCTTCTGGAAGTGAGAAAAGTCGAAACGAAGAGAATCGGGAGTCACCAACGAACCTTTCTGTTCGACATGTGTGCCCAACACTTGACGAAGAGCCTCATCGAGCAAGTGAGTACATGAATGATTAGCAGCACAAGCAGCACGCTTCTCAGTATCTACACAAGCCATCATCGGAGCTTCTGGATGCTTAGGCAATTCTTTAGTGATATGAATAGGTAAGTTGTTTTCTTTTTTGGTATCAATAATTTCAATTGTTTCAAATTCGCTCACCAAAACGCCGGTATCACCAACCTGGCCACCACTCTCTGCATAGAACGGAGTACTGTCGAGTACAATCTGGTAACGAATCTGATTTTTCTGCTTCACCTGACGGTAACGTAAGATAGATATTTCGTATTCAGTATAATCATAACCCACAAATTCGGTTGTACCATCTTTCAGTATTACCCAGTCACCGGTTTCCACGGCTGCCGCATTACGAGCACGGTCTTTCTGCTTCTGCATTTCTGCATTAAACTCATCGAGATTCAAGCTCAAATTGTTTTCGCGAAGAATCAGTTCGGTCAAATCCAAGGGGAAGCCAAATGTATCATAAAGTGTAAATACATCTTTACCACTGATAGCTGTAACACCAGCAGCCTTAGCATCAGCCATCGTCTTGTCCAGCAAACGAATACCGGTTTCCAATGTACGAAGGAATGCTTCCTCCTCTTCTTTCACCACTTTCTCAATAAGCGTACGCTGTGCGTTGAGCTCTGGATAAGCCTGACCCATATTCTCGATAAGAACAGGAAGAAGCTTATACATAAATGCTTGCTTCTGACCCAAGAATGTATAAGCATAACGCACTGCACGACGCAAGATACGACGAATGACATAACCAGCTTTCGCATTCGACGGAAGCTGTCCATCGGTAATACTGAAAGCAATAGTACGTACATGGTCGGCAATAACACGCATTGCTACATCCACTTGCGCATCTTTTCCATACTCCATACCTGCCAAGCGAGCAATTTCCTTGATGATAGGTTGGAATACATCAGTATCATAGTTGGAAGTCTTGCCTTGCAAAGCCATGCAGAGACGTTCAAATCCCATACCTGTATCAATCACCTTGGCTGGAAGACCCTCGAGCGAGCCATCGGCCTTACGGTTAAACTGCATGAATACAAGATTCCAAATTTCAATCACTTGAGGATG
>DYCT01000097.1:0-1727 GCA_019417975.1 Bacteroides sp. | reverse complement strand
CGTCCGCAGATTTTAGCTTTTTCTTCTTCAGGACGCAAATCAATGTGAATCTCTGAGCAAGGACCACAAGGACCGGTATCACCCATTTCCCAAAAATTATCGTGTTTATTTCCGTTGATGATGTGATCTTTCGGCAAGAACTGTTCCCAATAGCCTGCCGCTTCATTATCACGGTCAAGGCCATCATCGGCACTACCTTCGAAAACTGTAGCATACAAATTTTCTGGATTCAGCTTCAAGACATCTACCAAATATTCCCATGCCCATGAGATGGCTTCTTTCTTGAAATAGTCACCAAACGACCAGTTGCCAAGCATTTCAAACATTGTGTGGTGATAAGTATCGTGACCAACCTCTTCCAAGTCGTTATGCTTACCGCTTACGCGCAAACACTTCTGCGAATCGGCCACACGCTTGTATTTAGCTTGATGATTTCCCAAGATAATGTCCTTAAATTGGTTCATACCGGCATTGGTAAACATTAGTGTGGGATCATCCTTAATAACCATTGGGGCAGAAGGTACAATCTGATGTCCCTTCGATTCAAAGAATGCTTTAAAAGATTCTCTAATTTCGTTAGCTGTCAACATATTCTATATCTAAACGTCAAGTTAATATTTTCAAAAAGGATTTGCAAAGATAGTCCGTTTTATTATTTTTGTCCACATTATACAATAAAATATTTAATACTTAGACTTTAAAAACCTTTAAAAAAGAGGCTGATGCGTAAAGTTTACTACATATATAATTCAAAAACTCAAGCCTACGACCGCACCTATCCTACCATACGACAACGCATCTTCAGTATCCTGCGTCAATTATTCTTAGGTATAGGTATAGGTACAAGTAGTTTTTTAATCTTGCTGCTACTCTTCGGCTCTCCTTCCGAGAAAGAATTACGAGCAGATAACTCCAGACTATTGGCTCAATACAACGTCTTATCCAAGCAATTGGATGAAGCATTAGCTGTCATGCAAAGCATCCAACAACGTGATGATAACCTTTACCGAGTAATCTTCATGGCCGACCCCGTCCCCGATGCAATACGCAAAGCCGGATACGGGGGGACGAATCGCTATGAGAAACTCCAAAGTATGGCGAATGCCGACTTGGTAATTAATACGACAAAGAAAATGGACTTGCTAAACAGACAGCTCTATATCCAATCCAAATCGTTTGATGAAATCGTGACACTCTGTAAGAGCCATGAAGAAATGCTGCAATGTGTCCCCGCCATACAACCTGTATCCAATAAGGATTTACGACAAACAGCATCAGGATATGGTACTCGTATAGACCCTATTTACGGTACAACTAAGTTTCACAGCGGAATGGACTTCAGCGCACCACAGGGCACTGATGTCTATGCCACCGGCAACGGGACAATAGTAAAAGCAGGCTGGGAAACCGGATATGGAAACACCGTAGAAATAGACCATGGATTCGGTTATCGCACACGCTATGCACATCTAAAAAGTTTCAAAGTAAGAGCTGGAGCAAAAGTGGTACGTGGAGAAGTAATCGGCGCAGTAGGAAGTACAGGAAAAAGCACCGGGCCACACTTACACTACGAGGTAGTAGTTAAAGGAAAAATTGTAAACCCCATCAACTACTACTTCATGGATTTGAGTGCAGAAGATTATGACAAGATGATTCAGTTGGCAGCCAACCATGGCAAAGTATTCGACTAAAAATTAACGAGGTAAATATGGCAGACAAATCGGAAA
>DYCT01000096.1 GCA_019417975.1 Bacteroides sp. | reverse complement strand
GTCTTGCTTGAAGAGTTCCTTATCGGGATTGCTGTTCACCAAGTATCCATCGTAAAAGACGGCTTCATTGAATAAGCGCATTTTTATTGTATCCTGTTCTTGTGAAAATGCTACAATCGTTAATCCCATTAAAAAACACCCTATCCAAACTCTCAATAAATAATTCTTCATCCTTAAATCTGATTTTATAATTAAAAAAAGAGGGTTGAAGATATGTTTGCATTGAAAACCTTCAACCCTCTAGATATATCCTAAAAAACCTTCTACTAATGGGTTATCGGTTGGCACGTTTGCGTTCCAATTCGTCCAAGATAACCTTACGCATTCGCATGCTTTTGGGAGTTACTTCTACATATTCATCTTCCTTGATGTATTCCAATGCTTCTTCCAGCGAGAAAATCACCGGTGGAATAATACGTGCTTTGTCATCCGAGCCGGAAGCACGCATGTTGGTCAGCTTCTTCGATTTCGTTACGTTGATTACCAAGTCATTGTCGTGTACATGTTCGCCTACTACCTGTCCGGCATAAACATCTTCTTGTGGATTGATAAAGAACTTACCGCGGTCTTGCAATTTATCGATGGCGTATGCAAAAGCGGTACCGCTCTCCATTGCAATCATAGAACCATTGGTGCGACGTTCAATATCTCCCTTATAGGGTTGGTATTCTTTAAAGCGGTGCGCCATAATCGCTTCACCTTGCGAAGCTGTCAATACATTGGTACGAAGTCCGATGATACCGCGTGACGGCATGTCGAACTCAATGTTGACACGGTCGCCTTGTGTTTCCATCGATACCATATCTCCTTTTCGGCGAGTTACCATATCAATCATCTTGCTGGCAAACTCTTCGGGAACACTGATAGTCAGTTCTTCGATAGGCTCACACTTCACTCCGTCTATTTCTTTGTAAATAACCTGAGGCTGACCTACCTGAAGTTCATATCCTTCGCGACGCATTGTCTCGATTAAGACAGACAAGTGTAACACACCACGACCCGAAACAATCCATTTACCATCCTCATTTTCTGTTTTGCGAACACGCAAAGCCAGGTTCTTGTCCAACTCTTTTGTTAAACGTTCCTGAATGTGGCGTGAAGTAACAAATTTTCCTTCCCGGCCAAAGAACGGAGAGTCGTTGATGGTGAAAAGCATACTCATGGTAGGTTCATCGATAGCAATCGGTGGAAGCGGTTCCGGATTTTCAAAGTCGCAAATGGTGTCGCCGATTTCAAAACCTTCTACACCAACGATGGCGCAGATATCGCCCGAAGAAACTTCGGCAGCTTTCTTGCGTCCCATTCCTTCGAAAACATGCAGTTCTTTGATTTTCGATTTAGTCTGTGAACCGTCACGCTTAGCCAGTGTCACATTCATACCCTCGCGCAATGTGCCGCGATGTACACGACCTACGGCAATACGACCGGTGTAGGCTGAGTAGTCGAGCGAAGTGATAAGCATCTGTGGAGTACCTTCCAATTGAGTAGGAGCCGGGATGTATTTCACAATAGCATCGAGCAGCGGTGTGATGTCTTCTGTCTGATGCTTCCAATCGTCGCTCATCCAATTGTTTTTGGCCGAACCATAAAGTACCGGGAAGTCGAGTTGGTCTTCTGTAGCGTTCAAGCTGAACATTAAGTCGAATACCATTTCGTATACTTCTTCCGGACGGCAGTTGGGTTTATCTACCTTATTTACTACGACAATCGGTTTCAAACCAATTTGCAATGCTTTCTGCAATACAAAACGGGTTTGTGGCATCGGTCCTTCAAAGGCGTCAACCAAAAGGATGCAACCGTCTGCCATATTCAGCACGCGCTCCACTTCACCACCGAAGTCAGCGTGTCCCGGAGTATCTATCACATTGATTTTTGTTCCTTTATAATTGATTGAAACATTCTTCGAAAGAATTGTAATACCTCTCTCACGTTCCAAATCGTTGTTATCCAGCATTAATTCACCTGTCGACTGGTTGTCCCTAAACAAATGACCAGCCAACATCATCTTATCGACAAGCGTCGTCTTACCATGGTCAACATGGGCGATAATGGCAATGTTCCTAATATTCTGCATATAATACCTATAATTTGGGTGCAAAGTTACGATAATTTCTGTAAATGGACATTTCTTTACTATTTATTTCTCTTAAAACTTTGGCAATTAAAAGATAATATGTATCTTTGCACGCTCAAAAAGAATTATTGTCATATTTTTAAAGTCAAAAACATTATGTATTTAGACGCAGCAAAAAAACAAGAAATCTTTGGAAAGTACGGAAAGTCTAACACTGATACTGGATCAGCTGAATCTCAGATTGCATTGTTTTCATACCGTATTTCCCACTTGACCGAACACTTGAAGGTCAACAAGAAAGATTATAGCACTGAAAGAGCCTTGACTATGTTGGTAGGTAAACGTCGTCGTTTGCTCAACTACTTGAAGGACAGAGATATCGAGAGATATCGTGCCATCATCAAGGAACTTGGCTTGAGAAAGTAATCATCCGATTGCTTTGCGAAGGAACAAACGGAGGGTGTGTCGCTTCATTGCGACACACCCTCTTTGTTTTAGCACGGACAAGCCGGATTCGCTTTGAGAACTTTCGGACACAGTTCCTCTTTTAGAGCAGTCTCTTCGATGGCATTTTTCTTATTGCAAGCCTTCTGCTATTTGCAAATAAAAATATATCTTTGTGCAAAACATATTATAAGGTGTAAAATGGAAGAATTAAGCCAGCAAAATATAACCTCAACCGAAGTCAACTATACCGAAGATAATATCCGGCACCTGTCCGATATGGAGCATGTGCGTACCCGTCCCGGTATGTATATCGGTCGATTGGGTGATGGTAGTCAACCCGAAGACGGTATCTATGTATTGTTGAAAGAAGTAATCGACAATAGTATCGACGAGTTTAAGATGGGAGCCGGAAAGCGCATTGATGTAGATATAGAAGACAACTTGCGCGTATCTGTTCGCGATTATGGACGTGGAATCCCTCTTGGTAGCTTGGTGGATGCTGTATCCATGCTGAATACAGGAGGAAAGTATGACACGAAAGCATTTAAGAAGAGTGTCGGACTAAACGGTGTCGGAGCCAAAGCTGTCAACGCATTGAGTTCTCGATTTATAGCTCGCGCCATCCGTGAAGGACAGATGCGAGAAGCCATCTTCGAACGGGGAGAACTTATCAGTGACCACACAGAGAAGACTTCTGAAGAAAACGGAACTTACATTTTCTTCGAACCGGACAGCAGCCTGTTCTCGAACTATCACTTCAAACCGGAGTTTATCGAACAGATGTTGCGCAACTATACTTACCTAAACACAGGGTTGGGCATCTATTATAATGGCAGCCGCATTATCAGTCGTAACGGACTGGAAGATTTGTTGACGGATAATATGACGGAGCCGGGTCTTTATCCCATTGTACACCTTATCGGAGAAGACATCGAAATAGCGTTTACACATACCACCCAGTACGGAGAAGAGTATTATTCATTCGTCAACGGACAGCACACCACCCAAGGAGGAACTCACCAAAGTGCCTTCAAAGAACATATCGCTCGCACCATTAAGGAGTTTTATGGGAAAAACTATGAACTGCAAGACGTACGCAACGGATTGGTGGCAGCAGTGGCCATTAATGTGATAGAACCTACATTTGAGAGTCAGACTAAAATCAAGTTGGGTTCGCTTTATATGGCACCTGATAAAGACAGTGAGGGTCATGCTTATCCGCTGTCTGGGATAAGCGTTAATAAGTTTATCGGTGATTTTATTAAAGAGAATGTAGACAACTTTTTACACCGCAATCCTGCAATAGCCGAGACCATGATGGAGAAAATCCAAGAGTCGGAAAAAGAGCGAAAAGCTATTGCCGGAGTGACTAAAATAGCTCGCGAACGAGCTAAAAAAGCTAATTTGCATAACCGTAAGTTGCGCGATTGCCGATATCACCTGAGTGATACCCGCGGAGATAAGCAGGAAGAATCGTGTATCTTTATCACAGAGGGCGATTCGGCCAGTGGTTCCATTACCAAGAGTCGTGATGTGAATACTCAGGCTGTATTCAGCTTGCGCGGAAAGCCGCTCAACTCCTATGGATTGACAAAGAAAGTGGTCTACGAAAATGAGGAGTTTAATCTGCTGCAAGCAGCGTTGAATATCGAAGACGGCATGGAAGGTCTGCGCTATAACAAGATTATTGTGGCAACCGATGCCGATGTCGACGGTATGCACATCCGTTTGCTTATGATTACGTTCTTCCTTCAGTTTTTCCCCGACTTGATAAAGAAAGGGCATGTTTATATTCTACAAACCCCTCTATTCCGCGTCCGCAACAAAAAGGAGACTCGCTATTGCTATTCGGAAGAGGAGCGTATCAAAGCCATTGAACAGCTCAGCCCTAATCCGGAAATCACCCGATTTAAAGGTTTGGGTGAAATCTCTCCCGATGAGTTCAAGCATTTTATCGGTAAGGATATGCGCTTGGAACAGGTGAGCCTGCGCAAAACAGATACCGTAAAGGAGCTGTTGGAATTCTATATGGGTAAGAATACCATGGAACGCCAGGGATTCATTATTGATAACTTAATAACAGAAGAAGACATTGCAGAATCATGAGAAGAGCTATTTTCCCGGGGACTTTCGACCCCTTTACCATCGGACATGAATCAGTAGTACGCCGGGCACTGACCTTTATGGACGAATTGATTATTGCCATTGGTATCAACGAGAATAAGCGTACTCACTTTTCTGTTGACCAACGACTGCAACAGATCCGGGAGCTTTATAAAGACGAGGTACGTATTCGTGTAGAAGCGTATAGTTGCCTTACCGTCGACTTTGCCTTGCAACAAGATGCGCAATTTATCATACGCGGTATTCGTACGGTAAAAGATTTCGAGTATGAGGAAACAATAGCCGATGTCAATCGAAAATTGGCGGGGGTAGAGACTATCCTGCTCTTTACCGAGCCGGAGCTTACAAGCATCAGTTCTACTACTGTACGCGAACTGCTTTCGTATGGAAAAGATATCTCTGTTTTCATTCCTCAGGGGATGAAGATAACTGAATAACACCGTTACAACACATGAAACAGTTTTTTTACATACTCTTGCTTGTTTTGGTGAGTTTGGATATGCAAGCTCAAAAAGTAGACCTGCAACAGGTTCGAAAGTTACAAATGGCAGAATTGGCCATTGCTAATTTCTATGTGGATGATGTGGATGAGAGCAAACTTGTGGAAGAAGCTATCATTAAAATGTTGGCTCAGTTGGATCCTCATTCGCTTTATTCCAATCCTGAAGAGGTGAAAAAACTGAATGAACCGTTACAAGGCAATTTTGATGGTATCGGTGTACAGTTTAACATGGTACAAGATACACTGCTTGTGATACAGGCCATCTCAGGAGGCCCTTCGGAAAAGGTGGGTATCCGAGCTGGTGACCGCATTGTAGCTGTCAACGATAGTGTTATTGCTGGGGTGAAAATGAAAACAGAAGAAATCATGCGACGTCTACGTGGTACACGTGGTACAAAAGTGGAGATGAAAATTCTGCGTAGAAATGTGGATGAACTACTTTCGTTTACTGTGAAACGCGATCGTATTCCGCTTCGCAGTATTGATGCTGCCTATCTCATCCGGAAGAAAATCGGTTATATCCGTATCGACCGTTTTGGAGCTAATACACATAAAGAGTTTGTACAGGCCTTGGATAAATTAAAAAGTCAGGGTATGGAAAATCTTATTTTAGACCTGCAAGGGAATGGTGGAGGGTATCTGAATGCAGCCATTGATTTGGCAAATGAATTCTTGCAAGCAAAAGAGTTAATCGTTTATACCGAGGGCCGGAAAAGTAGTCGCAATGATTTTTATGCCAAAGGCAATGGGAAATTCCGTCAGGGGAAATTGGCTGTTCTCATTGATGAGTTTTCTGCTTCGGCCAGTGAGATTGTAACCGGTGCCGTGCAAGATTGGGATCGTGGTATCGTAATTGGTCGTCGCTCGTATGGAAAAGGATTGGTGCAGCGTCCTATCGACCTTCCGGATGGCTCTATGATACGGCTGACTATAGCGCGCTATTATACTCCATCGGGGCGTTGTATTCAAAAGTCATACGAAAGCATTGAGCAATACAATCATGACTTGATAGACCGATATAATAAAGGTGAGATGTGTCATGCAGATAGTATCCATTTCCCGGATTCACTCCGCTACGCTACTCGTAAACTGGGGCGTACGGTCTATGGTGGAGGAGGTATCATGCCCGATTATTTCATTCCTATCGATACCACTCGTTTTACTAAATACCATCGTGAGTTGAGTCAGAAAGGTGTGTTGCTGCAAACTCATTTGCAACAGATAGAGCTGCATCGCAGAGAATGGTTAAAACGCTATCCCTCTTTCGAGAAATTTGAGACCCATTTCATTATTAGTGACGAACTATTGCAGAATCTACGCCAAGCAGGTGAAAAAGAAAAAATTACTTGCACAGAAGAGGAGTTCAAACAATCGATACCCCAACTGAAACTGTTGCTGAAAGCCCTTATCGCACGCGATTTATGGACCATGCAAGAGTATTACCGGATTATTAACGAAAAAGAACCTGTAATCCAAGAAGCGCTTCGGTTGATGGCAGGTAAAGATTTCCTACAACGAAAGCCTATCATTCAACCTTTACTGAATAATTAAGGGTGTGGAAATAGTGCTGTCCGCTAAAAAGCAGAAAAGACTTAATAAGTAATTAAAGTCGGCTTTTGCTTACCTAAAAATAGTTTTTTTAAACCGCGATTAATGTAAATGTTGGCTACAGCACATCCACTGCCGATAATAGCCCCACACAGCACATCGCTCGGATAATGTACCCCTTGGTTCATGCGCGAAAAACCAACCGAGCAAGCCCATAAGGCAGAAGGAGCAATGACATACCATTTAGGATACTTGATAGAAAGCGAAGTGGCTAAAGAGAAAGCAGCAGCCGTATGTCCGGATGGGAATGAAGGACTGTCCGGGAAATCGCGTCTGTCAATCTCTCCTTTATAACGTTCGTAAGGGCGTGGACGGTCGACTGCATATTTTAATGCGAATGTGATGGCAGCCGCTTCGATGACACTGGTGCCTACGTAAATGGCATCCTCCAATGCTTGTTCGTCTTTATCGATTAATGCGTTGATCCCCATTAATACCGGTACACCGATAGCGATATAAGGAGTTGTAGCAGAAATAAACTTGGTATACCCACGTGCAAAGCCTCCGTCTAAGCCATTTATCTTCTTTAGTAAATTGATATCCACATTTTGTGCCATCGCGTTTACGGGGAAAAGCAACAAGCAGAAACAAACTAATTTTCTCATCTTTTTCCCTTTTTGA
>DYCT01000095.1 GCA_019417975.1 Bacteroides sp. | reverse complement strand
GTCTTCGTTTTCAAGCACATTCTTTACCAATCTGTGGTCGGTGTTTACAACGAAGTTGAACATATCCGGCATTTCACCGTAGAAATTCATACCGGCTTGAATGCTTGCCATTTCTTTCATTCGACGCATGTATTCGCTTTGGGTGATGAGAACAGGACTTGCTGTTTCGCCTAAAGCTTGTGCTACCACGTTGAATTCCACCTTCTCGATAGTAGGCAATTGGCTGCTAAATACCGCAGAGACAATTTCCTGTTTACCGGCTTCGAGGGCTGTGTTGTTGTTTTCTTCTTTCCGGATTAAGTTGTCAATAATGTCGCTGTCTACACGAGTGAAACGTGATTTCTCGAATTTGCGTTCCAACATGCTAATCATGGCTACATCCAACTGTCCGTCCATCAACAATACATTATAGCCCTTGTTCTTAGCTGCTTCGATGTAGCTGTATTGTTCGTCCAAATGGTTGGCATACAAGTAAATCAGATTACCATCTTTGTCAGTCTGATTGTCTTTGATAAGTGTCTGATATTCTTCGTAAGTGTAATACTTAGAATCTACATCCTTCAGCAATGAGAATTTGCTTGCTTTATCGTAAAAGTCGTCTTCGGTCAGCATACCGTAGTTGATGAAAATTTTCACGTCATCCCATTTAGTTTCAAACTCTTTACGGTCGTTTTTAAAGATAGATTGTAAGCGGTCTGATACTTTCTTAGAGATGTACGAAGAAATCTTCTTAACATTAGAGTCGCTTTGCAGGTATGAACGAGACACGTTCAACGGAATGTCTGGCGAGTCAATCACACCGTGCAACAATGTAAGGAAGTCGGGTACGATGCCTTCTACAGAATCTGTTACGTAAACCTGATTGCAATAAAGCTGAATTTTGTTTTTGCGTAAATCCATGTTGCTCTTGATTTTCGGGAAGTAGAGGACACCTGTCAGGTGGAATGGGTAGTCTACATTCAGATGAATCCAGAACAAAGGGTCGTCAGACATCGGATAGAGGCTATGATAAAACTTCAGATAGTCTTCGTCTTTTAGTTCGCTTGGAGTACGTGTCCATAGCGGATTGATTTCATTAATAACATTGTCTTCTTCTGTATCAACTTGTTTCCCGTCTTTCCATTCTGTCTTTTTACCGAAAACGATAGGTACTGGCAGGAAGTGACAATATTTGCTCAAAAGTTCAGAGATACGATTCTTTTCCAAGAATTCTTTTGATTCCTCATCTATATAAAGGATAATATCTGTACCACGGTCGGTTTTGTCAGTTTCTTCTATGGTAAACTCAGGACTTCCATCGCATGTCCATTTCACGGCCTGTGCATCTTCTTTCCATGACTTAGTGATGATTTCTACTTTCTTTGCAACCATGAATGCAGAATAGAATCCTAAACCAAAGTGTCCGATGATGGCATTGGCGTCTTTTTTGTATTTTTCCAAGAAGTAGTTTGCGCCTGATAAAGCTATCTGGTTGATGTATTTATCAATTTCTTCAGCGGTAAGACCGATACCACGGTCGGAGATTGTCAGTGTGCCTTCGCCCAAGCTTACGCGGACTGCTATATCGCCCAACTCACCTTTGAACTCACCGATAGAAGCCAATGTTTTCAGTTTCTGTGTAGCATCTACAGCATTTGAAATCAATTCGCGTAAAAATATCTCATGGTCGCTATATAAGAACTTCTTAATTACCGGAAAAATATTTTCGGTAGTAACTCCAATATTTCCTTTTTTCATTTCCATAATTATATTGTTTTTGGTTTTTTACTTAATTGTTTTGTGTGGATAAGTACAAAAAAAATGCCAGACAAATGAATGTCTGACATTTTGTCTGTTTCTATTACAACTTAGTGTTATGCGGGTCTTACTTCAAGCTTGACATTATTGCCGTCTTCATTTAAATCGACAGATATCATATCGCCTTCTTTCAACTGTGAGCCGAGTATCAATTCGGCTAAGGCGTCTTCCAGATAGTTCTGAATGGCACGTTTTAATGGTCGTGCCCCAAATTGCACATCGTAGCCTTTGGTGGCGATGAACTGTTTTGCTTTTGGACTTACCTCAAACTTGTACCCAAGTTCTTTTATTCTGTTACACAAACTATTAAGCTCTAAATCGATAATTCTTACAATGGCATCAACTGATAACTGGTCAAAGGTGATAATCTCATCGATACGGTTGATAAACTCCGGTGAGAATGTTTTATTCAATGCTTTTTGGATAACTCCACGTGCGTATTCGTTGTTGTCTGTACTGCTCTGGGGAGCGAATCCAATACCTCTGCCGAAATCTTTTAATTGGCGAGTACCGATGTTGGATGTCATGATGATAATGGTGTTCTTGAAATCAATTGTTCTGCCATTGCTGTCAGTCAGTCGGCCTTCATCCATGACCTGAAGGAGCAAATTGAATACATCCGGATTGGCTTTTTCTATTTCGTCGAGCAATACGATAGAGTAGGGCTTGCGGTGTACTTTTTCCGTGAGCTGTCCGCCATCATCGTAGCCTACATATCCCGGAGGAGCTCCTACGAGTCGAGATACTGAATATTTCTCCATGTATTCGCTCATGTCGATTCGGATAAGTGCGTCGGCCGAACCAAACATAAATTGAGCCAACTCTTTCGCTAAGTGTGTTTTACCCACACCTGTAGGTCCTAAGAACATAAAAGTACCGATAGGGCGGTTAGGGTCTTTTAAACCTACTCGGCTACGTTGTATGGCTTTTACCAATTTAGAGATAGCGTTGTCTTGAGCAATGACACGGGATGTCAGCTGTTCGCGCATGGTTAGCAATTTGTTACCTTCGTCTTGCGCCATACGTTGTACCGGTACGCCCGACATCATTGAAACTACTTCTGCAATCTGGTCTTCGTTTACCTCCTGTCTATTTTCCTTTAGTTTTAATTCCCAGGCTTTTTTGCTTTCCTCCAACTTTCCTTCCAAGGTAATAATCTTGTCGCGGTAGCTGGCTGCCAGTTCATAGTTTTGTGACTTTACAGCATCGTTTTTCAGTCTGGTAGTTTGCTCAATCAGTGCTTCTTGTTCTTCGATTTCTTTCGGAACGTTTATATGCGTGAGGTGTACACGTGAACCTGCTTCGTCGAGTGCATCGATTGCTTTATCGGGAAAGTTTCGGTCTGTTATATATCTACCAGTCAGACGTATACATGCCTGTATGGCTTCCGGAGTGAAGGTAACGTTGTGATGTTCTTCATACTTTCCTTTGATGTTTTCCAATATTTGAAGCGTTTCTTCCTTGGAAGAAGGTTCAACCAATATTTTTTGAAATCGGCGGTCTAACGCACCGTCTTTTTCAATGTTTTTGCGATATTCATCGATGGTTGTCGCTCCGATACATTGGATTTCTCCACGCGCCAAGGCTGGCTTGAGGATATTGGCTGCATCCATAGAGCCTGCAGCAGAACCTGCTCCCACGAGGGTATGTATTTCATCAATAAACAGAATGACATCCGGGTTGCGTTGCAGTTCTTTCAAGATGGAGTGAATACGCTCTTCAAATTGTCCGCGATATTTGGTTCCGGCTACTACAGAAACCATATCCAATGCAATGATACGCTTGTTGAACAAGATGCGTGACACTTTCTTTTGCACGATGCGCAAGGCGAGTCCCTCTACGATAGCCGATTTTCCTACACCCGGCTCTCCGATTAAGATAGGGTTGTTCTTTTTGCGACGGCTCAGAATTTGCGCCACACGTTCAATTTCTTTTTCGCGACCTACGATAGGGTCCAAGAATCCTCCTTCGGCAGCTTTAGTCATGTCTGTACCAAACTTGTCAAGCACAGGGGTTTCGTTGGCCGATTTTCGTTGCTGCGATGTTTGCGCTTTGGTTTGTGAACTTTCGGATGAGCCTTTTGCTTCGATGGTATCATCCTCTTCATCTTCTTCCGACAAATCAAATCCAGCCGATGTATCGGGGCGCAGTGTCAACTGCTCTAATACCTTATTATATAGAATACCGTGATTTTTCAAAACTGTATTGGCATAATTTTTATCGTCGCGCAAAATGGCCAATAACAAGTGTTCTGTATCAGCCACTTCGCTTTTTAGTGATTTCGCTTCCAAAATGCATAACTTAAATATCCGAGACGTGTTTACATCAAATTCGTACTCCAAATCGTTAGCATCGGGCTGAGCTGTCTCGCGTAATTTTTGTTCTATCTCATATTTAATTTCCGGAATGTTTGCATTCAGACTATTCAGAATATCGATGGCTTTTCCTTCGCCGTCGCGTATCAGTCCCAGCAACAAGTGTTCGGGGCAGATACTGACATTATAAAGCCGTATAGCCTCTTCTTTGCTGTAAAGAATGATTTCTGATATTTTCGGTGAGAATGAGCTATTCATAATCAAATTATCTCCTATTTCAATTAATATTGTGCAAAGATATGTATTTTCGATGGATACATCTCGTTTTTTGGTTTCTTTATAGATATCTGCAAAATGTATGCCAGAGTTGACTTTTGAAACATTATAAGTGTATGAAAAAGTATCCTAAGATACTTGCCGATTTATCTTAAGATACTTTGCGATTTATCTTAGGATACTTCGCGGTTTATCTTAAGATACTTTTCACCTCTTTTGTGGAACTATCTGAGGCTATATTTTGTTTCGCTCTTTTAGAGGTATTAAGCAGCTTTTTATTTTATAGACTGGTTCAATATAGGTTTGCCAGGAATTCATCCTAAAGCAGTAGAGATAGCGACCGGGATGTCTTTGGAATTATACCTTATATATAAGATGTCGGACAATTCTCTTCTTGGTCTTAAGGAATTCGGACCATGGGAAAAGACTGATGGGGATGATGCTTATGCAAATGAGAAAAGAGAAGTTTTTCGGGTGAATATTTTCGTATATCCCGAATTTGTTGTACTTTAGCTACGTTTTTTGAAAAGAAACAATTGTGTAATTAATAATCGTTTTAAATGCTTGACCAAGACAGAATTATAAAAATAAACATCGAGGAAGAGATGAAGTCATCGTACATTGATTATTCAATGTCCGTAATTGTAGCGCGTGCACTTCCCGATGTGAGAGACGGTTTTAAACCTGTTCATCGCCGCATCCTCTACGGTATGATTGAATTGGGAAATACTTCAGACAAGCCATACAAGAAATCAGCCAGAATCGTGGGTGAGGTTTTGGGTAAATACCATCCTCATGGTGACAGCTCTGTGTATGGTGCCCTTGTACGTATGGCACAAGAATGGGCCATGCGCTATCCGCTGGTCGACGGACAAGGAAACTTTGGATCGGTGGACGGTGACAGCGCTGCTGCTATGCGTTATACCGAAGCACGTCTGAAGAAAATAGGGGAAGAGATGATGCAGGACCTCTACAAGGAAACTGTACCATTCCAGAAAAACTTCGACGAATCATTGGAAGAACCGGTAGTGATGCCGACACGTATCCCAAACTTGTTGGTCAACGGAGCGTCGGGTATTGCAGTGGGTATGGCTACTAATATGCCTACACACAACCTATGCGAAGTAATTGATGGCTGTATTGCTTATATCGACAACAATGACATCAGTGTGGATGAACTGATGCATTTCATCAAGGCTCCTGATTTTCCGACAGGAGGATATATCTATGGTATCAGCGGTGTACGCGAGGCTTATGAAACCGGTCGCGGTCGTGTGATAATCAGAGCTAAGGCTGATATTGAAACCGGTAGTACACATGATAAAATCATTGTATCGGAAATCCCATACAACGTAAATAAGGCTGAACTGATTAAGTTTATTGCCGACTTGAGCAACGAGAAGAAAATTGATGGCATCGCCAATGTCAATGACGAATCAGACCGCGAAGGTATGCGTATCGTTATCGACGTGAAACGTGATGCCAATGCCAGCGTCGTGCTCAACAAACTTTATAAGATGACGGCTTTGCAGAGCTCTTTCAGTATCAATAATGTATGTTTGGTACCGAGCAAAACAAGTCAGACAGAATTGCGCCCGAAACTGCTGAATCTGCAAGAACTGATTCGCTATTTTGTGGAACACCGTCACGAAGTGGTAATCCGTCGTACAGAATTTGATTTGCGTAAGGCAAAAGAACGTGCACATATCTTGGAAGGATTGATTATCGCATGTGACAACATCGATGAGGTAATACGCATTATCCGTGCAGCCAAAACTCCAGCCGAAGCTATTACAAACTTAATGGAACGCTTCAAACTGAGCGAAATCCAAGCTCGTGCTATCGTAGAAATGCGTCTGCGTCAGCTTACAGGCCTGGCACAAGACCAGCTACATGCTGAATATGAAGACGTAATGAAACAAATTGCTTACTTCGAAGAAATCCTGACAAACGATGAACTTTGCAAAAAGGTTATCAAGGATGAATTGATTGAGGTAAAAGAAAAATATGGCGATGAGCGTAAGTCGGAAATCGTATATGCTTCGGAAGAATTTAATCCGGAAGATTTCTATGCAGACGATGAAATGATTCTGACCATTTCACATATGGGATATATCAAGCGTACTCCGTTGGCTGATTTCCATGCACAAAACCGAGGTGGAGTAGGGTCGAAGGGCAGTGAAACCCGCGATGAGGACTTTGTGGAACATATCTATCCGGCAACAATGCACAATACCATGATGTTTTTTACACAAAAAGGTAAGTGCTATTGGCTGAAAGTGTACGAAATACCGGAAGGAACAAAGAATTCGAAGGGACGCGCTATTCAAAATCTGCTGAACATTGATCCGGACGATGCGGTAACAGCTTATGTACGTGTGAAGAACCTTACCGATGAGGAATTTATCAATTCACACTATCTGACATTCTGTACAAAGAATGGTGTGATAAAGAAAACCGTACTCGAACAGTATTCTCGCCCACGCCAGAATGGTGTTATTGCTATCACATTGCGTGAGGATGACCGTGTTATCGAAGTGCGTATGACAAATGGTGACAATGAAATCATTATTGCCAATCGCAACGGTCGTGCTATCCGATTCCATGAAAACGCAGTACGCGTGATGGGACGTACGGCTACAGGTGTAAGAGGTATGACACTTGATGGAGGCGATGATGAGGTAGTAGGTATGATTTGCATCAAAGATCCTCAGAAAGAATCAATCATGGTAGTATCCGAACAAGGATACGGAAAACGTTCAGATATAGAGGATTATCGAATTACAAACCGTGGTGGTAAGGGTGTGAAAACATTGAATATTACCGAAAAAACAGGTCTGTTGGTGGCTATTAAGTCAGTGACCGACGATAATGATTTGATGATTATCAACAAGTCGGGTATCACTATCCGTATGCATGTATCCGATGTACGTATTATGGGACGTGCTACACAAGGTGTGACACTTATCAATTTGGAGAAGCGTAATGACCAGATTGGTTCGGTAT
>DYCT01000094.1 GCA_019417975.1 Bacteroides sp. | reverse complement strand
AGTATTAGGAACAATGGCACGATAGCGATAGCGACCATCTGCAAATGTGCGGTCGTTACGGCTAAAACCATCATAGTTGTATGCTTGTTCCACACCATCAATGGTCTTTGTCTTATCAAGGCACTCAAAGAGACCACCGTTTAGGAACGGCACTTCTGCGAACATGTCAATCACTTGCTGCTCAGAAATAGTGAACAATTCTTCGTAGCGATAGAGTGTTTTGATGTCTCGTTTAGATGCGGTGGCAAACTTGCGTTTATTGCCCTCCTCATCCTCAATTGCACGGTTGAGCGTTGCAAAGAAGAGATTTTGAAGAATAGCATTGTAGTAATTACCATTGGTAGTGCTTTCTTCATCAAAATCTTTCAGTATCGTATGAATATACTCAGGATCAAACAAACGATTTGGAACAAGATTTTTCTGCTTGATAAACCAAATGAACATGATACGAGTTATCATGCGGATAATCTTTGTTTCTATATCTTCTCGGTCATCATCTTCAATGGAAGTGTTGTTCGGGAAAGAGACACCTGTAACTGGGTCAATAGCCCAAAGATACCAGTCGAAAAGTTCTCCATAGAATTGTTTAGTTAGTGCCTCAACAGAGAATGCCTCAGTAATGTCGGCAAGCGTCTGTTTGCTATTCTTCAACGTGGAGAATTGGTCTATAGCAGTACGACAGCCGCGTCCCTCACCTAACAGATAAGTATAGCGCATAGTGTCAGTAGATACTTTTTCATATTCGCCTTGTTTATTGAATCCCCATGTCTCACTTACATATGAGAAGCGGAGTACACTTTCGTTTTTCCGGTAGCCAAAAACGAATGCACCAGCATAGCCCATATTGCGCCAGTCTGTAGTAAGTATATCACGGATGCCGTGGCGGTTCCTTTCTATATCAACTTTCTCATTGAGTTCTACTTCATAGACGGCAATTGTCTCGCCATCTGATAGAGAAATGTTTCCCAAACTAAGAGCTTCCTTAGCCAAACGGCTACTCACATGGATAGGTGTAGGTGTGCGCCAGAATTTCACTTTGTTGTGAAAAATATCGTAAAGCAATCCTTGCCATGCCTCACGGCTGTATTTTGCTTCAATTACTTCCTTGTAGTTCATAATTTATGCTTCTTTAAATGATTCAGATAATATGATTTCGGCTTCCGATTCTATTTGTTTCAGCATTTCTGCCTCTGCCATGTAGTATGGGGCATATTTATTTGCCATCTGTATAATCTCGTTCAAGGCCTCATCGTGTGTCATGCGTGCTTTGCCACTAACACGGCGTAGGTCTTTCTGAATTCGTTGTAAACGCTTGGAGATGTAAGTGATAACTCCGCGTTCTGCAAGTGTTTTCAGTTGAGCGACTTTCAGATACAGTTCGCTGTCATCAATCTCACGCATGAAATTAGAGAGCAGGTTAAGTGCGGTACTAACCTGTGCGCCACGACTTGAAGGATCATCTTGACCAAATTCTTGATTTTTGATTTCTTCCTCTTGTATAGTGTGGAACTTGCGCAATGCTTTTTCAACATGGTTGTGGTGTTGCTCTATGCGTTCCACAGCCAGCTCTTCAGGCGTAGCCTTGAAGTATTTCAATGCGTCAAGCACAGAAAGTTCTTTCACATTCTCTGATACGAGGAAGAACACCTTACGGAAGTTGGTTTTCAAAAAAACGAGAGTATCACCAGACAGCGTAACACCATCAACAGCCCGCGACGCACGACCAGTACGGCTACGAAGTGACAGCTTTGCTATTCGGTTATACTCACGGCGATTGGTCTTATACAATGTGCGTAGCTCTTCATAATAAGGCAACTCTTGGTTAAGGTCTTTCTTTTGCTCTTTCATCGCCTCGTCAAAGAGCTTGCTCAGGTTACGGTCTATCACTTCGTTCTGCGAATAAATCTGATTGTCTTCTCCAAATGTAGAGTGAAATGTCTGGATTTTGCTCAGGGCAATCTGATTAAGATTGATTTCTCTGTTGCCCTGACGTGATGGATAGAAGACATAGTTATAAATGTGTTTCGATACAGATCCAATACGGTTTACACGTCCAATACGCTGCATCAACCGTGTAGAGTTCCATGGTGTATCATAGTTGACGATTACATTTGATCGGTGTAAGTTGATGCCTTCTGCCAGTACGTCTGTGGTAAGTATGATATTGTAGTCGTTGAGCTTGTTCTTGAAGTTGGCATCAAAGTTCTCTCGAATGGTTTTGAAGAGATTACTACGATTTTTAGCAGAGATAACCAATACGTCTTTGCGGTTTATACGTTTTGCAAGATACTCTACTGTATTTATAGATTCTGAGAACACAACAAGTTTTTGTTCTGGATTACGTTCTACCCTGAATAACTCGTGTTTCAGCAGTTCATTAAATTTGGCAAATTTGGAATCATCCGCATCTGTCACAACCGACCAGTCAATATACATTTGTTCAAGAATCTTTTGGTCAGCTCGAAGCATCTCAATAAACTCCGGACGGAAATCATTTGCTGTAAACTTTGCATTCTTCGGGTTGTCCTGTGCCTTGGCATTCAGTTTCTCTTCTATTTCTTCCTCGCTCCATCCTGCTGCCAACAAATTGTTAATATCAAGATCTGGAGCAATGAACACCTTATCGTTATTGAACATGTCAATCATATTCTGATTTGCAATCTTGAAGTTCTCAATGGAAACTTGGAACGCATGGAAACTGCTTTCTAGACGTTTCACTAGTCCATTCTTGCGGATTCCGGCCAAGGAGCGGCTAATGGTTTCTGCATTGTCATATAAGCCATTTGCGGCTTCAGGTTTCAGATAAGCAATAGCTTGATAACATGCATAACTCAGGTCTTTAGTAAGCGTGAGCATAGCTTTCTCAAACAAGTCTGCCAAATGCTCATTCAGTTCATAGCGACTTTCTATTGGGCGTTCCACTTTGGGAAAACCATTCACATCTTTGTTGTAGCGTGGTACATTTTCGATGTCGGTACGTGTACGACGAACTGATAGAGGCTTTATGATGCGGTCGCGCACTTGCTCAGCCAGTTTTTTGAATTTGGTCAAATCAAACTCAGGCTCATTACGAAATCGCTTAAACTCCTTGATGAGCGGACTGAAAAAGGCCGTAAGATTAGCTACTCCATCTATGGTACAATGGCGTGGGTCTTGAAAAAGGAGGATTTCATTATAAATATCGGCTGGTGAGTTATTCATTGGGGTTGCCGAAATGAGCATCACCTTTTTTTTGTAGCCCTTGATATGCCCTTGGTTGATGCGTGGCATCTTGCAGATTTCCTGTAACTGCTCGAAAGCGTTTGTAGTGTGAGAGCGGAACTTGTGCGCTTCGTCCACAAGGACAAGATCGTATTCGTCAGCGTTCCAATAGTCATAGTTATCCTCATCAAGAACCTTGTTCAAACTGCCATTTGTAATAAATTTGGTATATTTGTCAATGCCAAAATCTTTGAAAGTGGTTTTCCAGTTCTGCTCCACAGCCGGGGGATATACCACAAGTATTTTGGTGTTGTCGCGCCCATTCTCCTGCAAAAACTTCTTGGCAATCATTGTAGCGATAACAGTTTTACCCAAGCCCACAACATCGGCAAGAAAGAAACCATCATAGCGCAGAAGCTTCTGATACCCCTCCACTACGGCATCCATTTGATAATCGTATTTAGTGTAGTTCTCTGGAACATTAAGTGGATTCTCATCGTCCGCATCCATCACACGGTCAGAAAAATACTCAATGAGCATCTTTATGTATAAGTCATAAGGAGATATATCACCTTTGAGATAAGTACGCTCTATATTGATTTTGAGATCTTCAGCAGTTATCTCGCATCCTTCAGCTTCTTTCCAAAGCTCTTCAAATTCATCTTTCGCAAACTTTACATCTTCATACTGTGACATTTTTACATTGAATTCGTATTGTTTATCCTCTGTGATGCCCAGTCCGTTACCGGATAGATTACTGGAGCCAGTTATGGCAATTCCTTGTGTGTACTGATTGAAATCATCAGGATATAATACGTATATCTTGGCATGAATCTTCTTTGATGGATGCGCACGCAGTTCCAGTTTCCCGTCTACCAAGTCCGTTACCATCTGAAAGATACCGTCTTCTATTTCCCTTTTGTATCCGGATTGTTCGATGTCTCTACGTATTTGCTGCAAGCAGTCGGCTTTAACCTCTTCTTCTGCCCCAAAGAATATTCTCCCTTGACGAGCAGCTTCTGCTATGTACTTATCTACGTTTATACCAATTAACACACGAGCCTTGTTGATATTGTCTAAAAAAGGCCGCAAAGAGAAATAGCCTGATGCACGGAGGAATCCTACCACCGCATCAAGATTCTTTATTGAAGGATTGTTACTGAGGACTCCTTCAAATTCGCACATCAGTGTGTTGCCGTTCTTGTTAGTGAATATATGTGAGTTCATTTTTTACTTCTCCTATATTTTTGATTGCTTGCATTGGGATGCTCGGGATTGGTCATCTCAAGATAACCAGCCTCGACAAGAGCCATGATATATGTTTGGATATTCTTGCTATGGTATGTCACACCTGCCCTTTCAAGAATTTCCTTGCTGCTACGTGGCACACTACAGAAGTTTACTATATCCCTTTGTTTATTTGTTATTTTAGGACGCTTAGTGTCAGAGTCTACATTAAAAGTGTCAGAGTTGGTATCTAAGCTAGTGTCAGAGTGTCTAAGTTTAGTATCAGAGTCTGCATTAAAAGTGTCAGAGTTAGTATCTAAGTTGGTGTCAGAGTCTCCAAGTTTAGTGTCTAAGTTGCCATTAACTTGGTTACTTTTATTGCTGGCTTGGTTACTTTTCTCGTTAACTTGGTTACCTACTGGCCTATTTATAGTAATCACGAACTCATTTGTCCTGTCATTATTGGTGAACGAGACATTCACATCCTCAGACAAGGCACGAAGCATACCACTACCCGCTCCTGTGTAGGGAAGCAAGTGAATGGCATTTGTAAAAAGGAACATATTGCGTGGCATAGAAGTTCCCACAACAATATCATCTACGGAAAGCCCATTAGGGAGAGTTCCCGGGCTGTGTATCTCCACTCTATCATCAAAGATGAAGATGCGGATAGGGGCTTTCGCATTCAGCGAGCGATGTACCAAAGCATTTACGGTGAACTCAACAAGACTGGTGTAGGGTATCTCCAACACTCCCTTCGAATTGAATTCATCCCCAACTTGTATATGACGCAAGTTCCGGGTGAAGAAATCCATAATAGTCTCGAACTGATGAAACAGATTGCCTTCAATGTCGGCATCATTCACTTTATCACGAAATTGTGTACCGCCAAGACTATTACCCACAAAACAGATACACTTTGCCGTCATTACTGGAAGCCAACGCTGAGTGTACTTCCCAAACAATAACATTGCGGCCACTGTGATTTTTCCATCGGGTCGGATGAAACGTAGGTTACGCAGCAACTTCTCCCCATCGTGCCCACTGGCGATAGCAGAACAGACTGTATCTAAAGAGATTTCACGGAATGCATCACCCACCAAACCTTTTCTCACCAATACTTTTTCAAACTTGTTGCTTAAAAAGGTTTTGATGGTATTCTCGTCCAAGTCCTTAATCGTAGCATCCCGAACACCTGCTTCATCAGGCGAGAAACTGCCGCAGTCGGTCATCATCTCGGCAAGCTCGGCATTATCGAACACCTTGCGCTTGTCGGCACCGTTCTTCACCCACACAATCCCCCGATTGTCATGGTAAGGCTTATTCACCCCTTCTTTAATATGAGCCACAACAAGGCTTCCGCCATCCACAGAAATAGTTTCTACATCAACAAGGATGGCAGGAACAACATTCTCTGATGCGATATTTCCAAGTATATTAGTGGTTTCCTGTACTTCTTGATACGACAAAGGATTGACACTACCAGTTTTGTCCTTCACGCCAACAACCAGTGTACCACCACGTGCATTGCTGAACGCCACCAATTCGCAACCAATATCATAGTTGTCAAGAATCCGCTCTTTGAACTGCACCTTACTGACCTCGCCAAGTTTAATCTGTTGGATAATATCTATTTCTTTCATTGTTCAAATGTTTTTGGTTGAGCAGCCTACCTGCATCAATGTTCAAAGCCTCTGCTATACGCAGGAGGTTTCTTGCGTCAGGCTGCATGGTATTCGTCACCCATTTGGAGACAGTAGCCCTGTCTTTTCCTAATTGCTCTGCCAGCCACTTACTGCTTTTTTGCTCTTCGGCAAGCACAATCTTCAGCCTGTTAATCCTTTCTTTTTCCATAAAAGACATCCTTTTCGATGTAAAAGTACAAATAAGCCTTGAGAATCACGAAGAGACATATCAAAAAAGAGCATCTTTTTTATAAATAATTGGCGATAACGTCAATCATGCTCTTTGTTTATAGCAGAATATGTGGAAAGCATGGGATTCTATATCGCCCATTCAAATGAGGTAATAACAATATATACTTCTCTATATTTCCCCTCGTTTTTGCGTAAACAATGCGTAAACAAACTATTTCAGTTAGGGGGATTTAGTGAGTTTCACCGAGAGTGACAATCTACATAACTATCTGATATTCAATAAAGATTAAAATCGTTAACTATCGCAGAATATCATTTTATCGTTCTCATAATCTGGAGGTCCCTGGTTCAAGCCCAGGCTGGTCCACAAACTAAAAGGCTGATTCCTAACGGAATACAGCCTTTTTTGTTTGCAGACCCTCCAGATATAAATCTGTTGCTCTTGGTTGATTTACTCCTAATATATAGCTGTTGTTTCACTATTGTTTCTCTATCTGATACCATGCCACTTCCATTTTCTCTGTTTTAGAGGTACGCCATTTCATAAAGTCCAAGTCTTCACTTTGCCGAGTTCCCATTTGCAATGACAAGGCAGTGCCACCTACCAAGAGATAGGATTTGATGCAGTCCAACTTAGAAACGGCTTCAAAAACTTGCAGCGTGTGTGGAGCTAAACCTTTCATGCAAACATTTTAGTAAATTTACATAATAAATTCAGTGTTGATCTCAGAACTTACACAGAAATAATTAGCGTGTTGATAATGAGGTAGATTTACATTTGTTACTCTTGTTACAGGAATCATGAACAGAATTTCTTTCTCTTAGTATAAAATCATGAGCACATTATACATTATATACTCTAAAACTGAAAATGTGGATATTACCCTTAAAAAGTAGGATGAAAATTTGTACGAAACGGGAAGATGGCTTTATCTTTGAAGAATATTAAAAGATAGCCGGACTTTTTATTTCGGTGGAATATAGAGGTTGTTAGTATAAAAATAAAAAATTAAATTTAGGTTGTATGGTTAAACGTTATGGTTGTGCAGGCATTTTATTGTTTGCGATAGGATTATTCCCCTTAATGGCACAGGAC
>DYCT01000093.1 GCA_019417975.1 Bacteroides sp. | reverse complement strand
AAACCCGATATCGGGAACTCAAAATAAAAAAACAATCATAGAACTTATTGGAAATTTGATAGATAAAGACAAATACGACTATCAAATAATCAAAACCGAGTATGCAGGCCATGCTTCCATCATTGCCAAAGAGGCTGTTGCCAACCAAGCAGACTTTGTGGTAGCTATTGGCGGTGATGGAACAGTCAATGAAGTAGCACGTTCGCTGGTACACTCTCAAACAGCACTTGGCATTATCCCTTGCGGTTCCGGAAATGGGTTGGCGCGCCACCTTCAGATACCTATGGAACCTCGTAAAGCTATCGAAGTAATCAACGAAGGCTCTACCCTCTGCATCGACTATGGAAAGATAAACAACATCCCTTTCTTCTGCACCTGCGGCGTAGGTTTCGATGCATTCGTCAGTCTGAAGTTTGCTCAATCGGGCAAACGGGGACTTCTCACCTATCTGGAAAACACACTCCATGAAAGCCTGAGCTACAAACCCGAGACGTATGAGATAGAGAACGAAGACGGAACCATGCGCTATAAAGCATTTCTGATAGCTTGTGCCAATGCTTCGCAATATGGAAACAACGCTTACATCGCTCCCAAAGCATCGCTTAGCGACGGACTAATGGACATCACAATCTTAGAACCGTTTACCGTACTCGACATTCCATCATTGGCCTTTCAGCTATTCAACGGAACCTTGGACCAAAACAGTCGCATCAAAACGTTTAGAAGTAAAAAAATCACAATACGACGTTCCAAACCCGGTGTAATGCACTTCGATGGCGACCCGGTCATGGCCGAAAGTACCATTCAAGTGGAAATAATCAGTCAGGGCCTGTACGTATGTGCCCCATCGGAGAGAGAGGGACAACGAAAACTACCCGACTATCGCAGCGGACTGAAAGCAATCAATCAAGCCGTAGAAGGACTAACAGAGAAAAACCGTATTTTAATGGCGAAACAAAAAAAGCTCATCCGCAAACTGACAGACAAAAACAATCCTTCTTAATCTATAGTTTCAGATAGTAATCTTTCAGCAAAGCGACAAACTGAGGAGTATAGGTCTGAGGGGCTTCTTGAATGACAAGTTCGTCGTGACAAAAAGTGCAATCGCCCAAAGTCAAACAGACAAGCACTCGTTTGGGAGTAGCTTTTACAGTAGTCCGCACATCCGTTTGTCGACACAATTGGAGTTTAAAATAAGGAGCCAACCTACATATCTCAGAAAGCGAATCCATCGGAAGCACCAAAGCCAAACGTCCTCCCGGACGCAACAGCGAAACACTCTTTGACAACAACTCGGCATAAGTCAAATCGGAAGCATGTCGTGCCAACGAACGTTGCCTATCGGGCGACTGAAGCGAATCGACAAAATACGGTGGATTGGAAACAATCAAGTCAAACCCTTCTTCCACTTCCAATGCCTTATAATCGCTATGAAGGACCGTTATCCGATTAGCCCAAGGCGAATTCGACACATTTTCATGAGCTTGAACTGCTGCTGCTTCGTCTATCTCGACAGCAACTATCGAAGCATCAACACTACGCTGTGCCAACATCAATGCTACCAATCCGGTACCTGTACCTACATCCAAAATCCGGCCAGCACCGGCCACATCCGTCCATGCTCCCAGCAAAGCACCATCGGTGCCAACCTTCATAGCACAACGGTCGTGCCACACTGTAAACTGCTTAAATTGAAAATACGGGTTTGACATTATTATAGCTGTTTCAAGATGAAAAACGCAAAATCGTTGCGAAGTTAGTATTATTAGCCCACAAATTAAAATAACAGATACGCATTTATTAAAAGATAACTTTATTATTAGTAAAGAAAAAGCTAACTTTGCAGCCACTTTTGCATGATTTGAAACATCAAAAGGAATATTAAACACAACCTATAAGAATGAAAAAGAATAAATACTTGAGCGAGATAGAAAATGAGAACGCCAACAGCTTCTCCTTAATAGCCGATTTCGAAGGTGAGGAAGAGCAGTTGTTCAACGTTGCAATTGATGATACGCTTCCCGTACTACCTCTGCGTAACATGGTTTTGTTCCCCAGCGTCGTACTCCCCATCTCTGTAGGTCGACAATCTTCATTGCGACTGATAAATGACATCCAGAAAAAAGATGCTTATGTTGCTGTGGTTTGCCAAAAACAGGCCGAAACAGAGTATCCTATCCTGGAAGATTTACATGAATACGGCACGGTGGCACGAGTAGTACGTGTACTCGAAATGCCCAATCACGACACGACCGTCATCTTACAAGGTCTCAAACGTGTCCGTTTGTTAGAGATTATAGAGGAAGACCCTTATCTTATAGGGAAAGTGGCTGTAGAAGAAGAAATTCTTCCGAACAAAAAAGTGAAGAAAGACGTGAACGAAATTCGCGTAGTAGCCGATACCTGCAAGGATATGACAATACGCTATATCCAAGCATCCGACACGATGAGCCAAGAGTCGGTATTTGCTGTGAAAAACATCACAAACCCTACATTCCTCATCAATTTCATCTGTACAAACCTCCCGTTGCCAAAAGACGAGAAGATTACTCTTCTACAGATACCGTCATTGCTTGACAGAGCTTACAAACTGTTGGCTTTCTTGAACAGAGAAATCCAATTGGCCGACATCAAAGCCTCTATCCAGATGCGTACACGCGAAGAGATAGACCAACAGCAGCGCGAATACTTCCTGCAACAGCAAATAAAAAACATACAAGATGAGTTGGGCGGAGGCGGACAACAGGAAATAGAAGAGATGCGCAAAAAGGGTGAACAAATGAAATGGAGCGCAGAGACAGCTGAAATCTTCGAAAGAGAGCTGGAAAAACTCGACCGTACCCATCCTCAATCGCCCGACTACAACGTGCAGCTCAACTACCTGCAAACAATGCTGAATCTGCCTTGGGGAATCTATACAACAGACAATCTGAACCTGAAGAATGCTGAAAAAACGCTCAATAAAGACCACTATGGACTGGAGAAAGTAAAAGAGCGCATTCTGGAACATTTGGCGGTACTCAAGCTGAAAGGAGATATGAAATCGCCTATCATCTGTCTATACGGCCCTCCGGGAGTAGGAAAAACATCTTTGGGAAAATCCATCGCAGCAGCACTCAAGCGAAAATACATTCGCATGTCGTTAGGTGGTGTACACGATGAAGCAGAAATACGTGGTCACCGTAAAACATATATCGGAGCTATGCCCGGACGTATCATCAAAGGATTGATAAAAGCAGGGTCTTCGAACCCGGTATTCATCCTTGACGAAATAGACAAGGTAAGTTCCGATCGTCAGGGAGACCCGTCATCTGCATTACTCGAAGTGCTCGACCCGGAACAGAACAATGCGTTCCATGACAATTTCCTCGATATCGACTACGACTTGTCGAAAGTGATGTTCATCGCAACAGCCAACAACCTGAACACCATCCCTCAACCTTTGCTCGACCGCATGGAGTTGATAGAAGTGAGCGGCTATATCACTGAAGAAAAAATAGAAATTGCACGCAGACATTTGGTTCCAAAAGAGCTGGAGGCTACGGGTATTGATAAAAAAGATTTAAAGTTTTCCAAAGATGCTCTGGAAACCATCATCGAATCGTACACACGCGAATCGGGAGTACGAGAGCTGGAAAAGAAAATCAGCAAAGTATTGCGTAAAGTGGCTCGTCAATATGCCACTGATTCGGTCATGCCACTGAACGAGGTAAAGACTGCCAATTTGAAAGACTTGCTCGGCATCCCTGAATACTCACGCGACAAATATCAAGGCAACGAGTACGCCGGAGTAGTGACCGGATTGGCTTGGACTGCAGTAGGAGGAGAAATACTCTTCGTGGAAACCAGCCTGAGCAAAGGAAAAGGAGGAAAACTCACACTGACCGGAAACTTGGGCGATGTGATGAAAGAATCGGCCATGTTGGCTTTGGAATTCATAAAAGCACATGCATCCCTATTGTCTATCGACGAAGATATCTTCGAGAATTGGAATATACACATTCATGTACCCGAAGGAGCAATCCCCAAAGATGGTCCGTCTGCCGGAATTACCATGGCTACATCATTGGCTTCAGCACTGACCCAACGCAAGGTTAAAGAAGGACTGGCCATGACGGGCGAAATCACACTTCGTGGAAAGGTATTGCCCGTAGGAGGCATCAAGGAAAAAATCTTAGCTGCCAAACGAGCCGGCATCAAAGAAATAATCTTGTGTGAGGAAAACAAAAAAGATATTGATGAAATTCAGCCTATATACTTGAAAGGGTTGACTTTCCATTATGTAAAAGACATCAAAGAAGTTTTCGAATTGGCATTAACCAACGAGAAAGTAGCTGATGCAATTGATTTTTCTAAACAATAACATATGAAGTTCGAATTACAATATACCGACCCAAAATCGAATGCCCGTGCAGGTCTTATCACGACCGACCATGGACAAATTCAAACTCCTATATTCATGCCGGTAGGCACAGTAGGCTCTGTAAAGGCTGTACAACTGCCGGAACTGAAAAATGACATCAAAGCACAGATTATCTTAGGAAACACTTACCATCTGTACTTGCGTCCCGGACTCGACGTCTTGGAAAAAGCCGGAGGCTTACATAAGTTCAACGGATGGGATCGCCCTATCCTGACCGATAGCGGTGGTTTCCAAGTGTTCTCTCTCTCCGGCATCCGAAAGCTACGTGAAGAGGGTGCTGAGTTCCGTTCGCACATTGATGGCTCAAAACATATCTTTACACCGGAAAAGGTAATGGATATAGAACGCACCATCGGTGCCGACATCATGATGGCTTTCGATGAATGTCCTCCCGGAGATTCAGACTATGCGTATGCCAAGAAATCATTAGGCCTCACCCACCGTTGGCTGGACAGATGTATCAAACGCTTCAATGAAACAGAACCTAAATACGGATACCAGCAATGCTTGTTTCCTATCGTACAAGGTTGCGTATATCCTGACTTGCGCAAACAATCAGCCGAATTTGTTGCTTCGAAAGGTTGCGATGGTAACGCAATCGGTGGCCTGGCAGTAGGTGAACCGGTCGACAAAATGTATGAAATGATTGAGCTGGTCAACGAAATCTTACCCAAAGACAAGCCTCGCTACCTGATGGGAGTAGGAACACCTATCAATATATTGGAAGGCATCGAACGAGGTGTGGACATGTTCGACTGTGTAATGCCTACCCGAAATGGCAGAAACGGTATGCTATTCACCAAAGACGGCATCATCAATATGCGAAATAAGAAATGGGAAACCGACTTCTCTCCTATCGAAGCAGACGGTGCCTCATACGTAGATGTACTCTACAGCAAGGCATACTTGCGCCACCTGTTCCACGCTCAGGAACTGTTGGCATTGCAGATTGCATCTATCCATAATCTGGCATTCTATTTATGGTTGGTAAATGAAGCTCGCAAGCATATCATCGCAGGCGATTTCTCCACCTGGAAACCCAAAATGGTCAAACGTCTGTCTACCCGTCTATAAAAAAGAGCAATGAAAAACTTTATCCGCAAGAAACTACTCAAAAGGCTTGACAGATACATTATAGCCAAGTTTTTGGGCACGTATGTCTTTGCCATCACACTCATCATCTCTATTGCTGTCGTATTCGACATCAACGAGAAGATGGATAAATTCATGACGAACCAAGCACCAATCAAAGCTATTATCTTTGATTATTACATGAACTTTATACCCTATTTTGCCAATCTGTTCAGCCCCTTGTTCGTCTTCATTGCGGTAATCTTCTTCACCTCAAAGCTGGCTGAGAACTCGGAAATTATTGCCATGTTCTCTACCGGCATGAGCTTTAAGCGCATGATGCGCCCTTACATGATTTCAGCAGCCATCATCTCTGCTGTCACGTTCGGATTAGGAGCCTATGTCATCCCAAAGGGCAACGTCACCCGACTGGAGTTCGAGAACAAATACATCAAAAAGAAAAAAGTAAATTATGCACGCAATGTCCAACTGCAAGTAGATTCGGGTGTAATCGCTTATATCGAACGCTACGAAGACTATAACAAAACAGGTTATCGGTTTTCTTTGGACAAATTCCAAGACAAAAAGTTAGTATCACACCTCACAGCTCGCAGCATTGTCTACGATACCCTATCTACATATCATTGGACTATCAAAAACTACATGATACGCCAATTCGATGACAAACGGGAAAGTATCACCACTGGAGAAGCGTTGGATACAACCATCGTCATGGAACCATCCGACTTCATGATTTTGCGCAACCAACAAGAAATGCTGACCAGCCCTTCTCTGAAAAGATATATCGACAAACAAAAGCAAAGAGGATTTGCCAATATCAAAGAATTTGAAATCGAATATTATCGTCGCATAGCGATGTCGTTTGCGTCTTTTATCCTTACCGCTATCGGTGTAGCACTTTCTTCACGTAAGACAAAGGGAGGAATGGGATTGCATTTGGGCTTAGGACTCGCACTCAGTTTTTCCTATATCTTGTTTCAAACGGTTTCATCGACATTTGCCATCAACGGCAATATGCCTTCGCTTTTAGCAGTATGGTTGCCAAATATCTTATATGCCTTTATTGCAATCTACCTGTATTGGAAAGCCCCAAAATAAAAAAACCTTGTAAAAGAATATCTCCTACAAGGTTTTAGTTTTTTTGCTGTATTAATTTGTGTCCCTTTTACAGAACAGGAATGTCTTAATTTAAATAAGACGAGAGTTCGGAGACTTGAATATTCTTAGCAATAATCACTCCATCCTCATTCAATAGAAAATTGGAAAAGCCTCTGTTCAATGCATAAGAATTAAATATATCGGAAGCCTCCCCATCCGTATCTACATAACTGTCGGAAATACGGATACCATCTTTACGAGCTGTCTCTTCAAATACTGATTTATACTCATCAAATGAGACAGAAACTAATTTTACATCTTTTACATCGTCCGACAAACGATAAATCGCACGAGTCAAACTTGCATTCTTCATTCTGGAAGTAGCATCGTAGCTTGCCCAGAAACTAAGCAAGACATAATTACCTTGCAAAGAGCCAAGCGTAAGACACTGTGCACCGGGATTGGCATCAATAGAAAAGTCGGGTGCCTTATCCCCCACATTTAAACCACTTGTGGGTTTATCTATCCCCACAAAAGAAGTCAAGGAACTAATTAGTAATACAACAAAAATCCATTTTACATACTTCATGTAATAAGAATTTAGTTAATACTAACCATCTGAATCTTGAAATAAGCCATCCACTGCGGACTTAGAAACAAACGGCATTTACATTTTCAGAGTATTTCACCTCTAAAACAGGGGCAAAATTACAAGTTTTTTTCTACATAACAAGCTATCAGTGCTATATTTTATGTTATATAACATGTTTTTCACATTCAGGTACATAC
>DYCT01000092.1 GCA_019417975.1 Bacteroides sp. | reverse complement strand
ATAAAATAGACGAATAAAATTATTCAATGATAGTAACCCATCCATGAGTATCAGGCTCTTCGCCCAACTGAATACCGCGCAACTTGTTATAAAGTTTTTCGCTAATCGGTCCGGGCTTACCGTCTTTAGAGAAGACATACGACTTACCCTTTTCCGGGTCATCAATACGCTGAATCGGGCTGATAACAGCAGCAGTACCGCAAGCACCGGCTTCTTCGAATGTAGCCAATTCTTCTTCCGCGATAGGACGGCGTTCTACTTTCATACCCAAATCTTCAGCAAGCTGCATCAAGCTCTTGTTGGTAATAGAAGGCAGAATAGAAGTAGACTGCGGAGTGATGTATGTATTGTCTTTAATACCGAAGAAGTTGGCAGCACCACATTCGTCGATAAATTTCTTTTCTTTTGCATCAAGATAGAATTCTGCAGAATAACCACCATCGTGAGCTTCTTTGCTTGCACGCAAGCTGGCTGCATAGTTACCGCCTACCTTAAATGTACCTGTTCCAAGTGGAGCAGCACGGTCATACTTACGAGTGATGACATACGGATTGGCAGAGAAACCACCCTTGAAATATGGTCCTACCGGAGTACAGAATACAACAAACAGATATTCAGTAGCCGGACGTACACCTACTTGTGCACCAGTACCGATAAGAAGCGGACGAAGATAAAGAGAGGCACCTGTACCGTATGGAGGGATGAAACGTTCGTTCAGCTTCACTACTTTAGCCATCATTTCACAGAACTTGTCTGTAGGAAGTTCGGGCATCAAAATACCACGGCAAGTGCTCTGCAAACGGGCTGCATTTTCTTCCATGCGGAAGATACGAACTTTACCGTCTTTGCCACGGAAAGCTTTCAATCCTTCGAAAGCTTCTTGTCCATAGTGTAGACAAGTGGCAGCCATGTGGATATTGATGCTTTCGCTGCTGCTAACTTCGATTTCTCCCCATGCACCATTGCGATAATAGCAACGTACATTATAATCAGTCGGCATATAACCGAACGATAAGTTTGACCAATCAATTTCTTTCATGATTTCACAAGTATTAGTTAATCGTTTTATTTTTATCTGAGTGGAAGCAAATGTAGGTTATATATTTGAATTTTCCGCATATTTCGGCCGATATTTACATACTTTCCGACATTTTTTGTGAAAATATGTCAGAAAAGTAGGTATTACTCCCCATCGGAATCAAGCAATTTTCTAATCTCTTCGTCGGCTTTAAACAACCTTTCTTTGCAATAAGCCATCAAGGTTTGCGCTTCTTTCAGCTTTGCACTGAGGCTGTCAATGTCCAACTCATCACTTTCGATTTGTTCGACAATGGTCTCCAACTTTTTCATCGCTTCTTCATACGTCATTTTCTTTGCTGCCATATCACAATTGTTTCATTATTACAAATTCATGCTAAAAAAAAGATACTGCATCAGTACCCTCTAAATCAACGTTAGCAAAAATAACAAAAGTTTTCATGCTACAATCTATCTCCACAAAAATTCCATTAAAGTCTTTCGTCTGTTCAAGAGCCTGATGCTTCTTTTGGTGGTGCCGGAAGTAACAAAAGATGTTCAAAAAAGGTCGTTTTTCAAAAGCATTTTCAGGTCAATCCGGACAAACCGATAAATACCGCTACAGGCTATCTCCAGAGAGGCTAAAAAGTATCTTAAGATAAACCGCAAAGTATCCTAAGATAAATCGCAAAGTATCTTAAGATATTTGGCCAAGTATCTTAAGATACTTTTTGGACGAACTTAACTCCGGTGTCCGATTTCTCTATCGCTAACCAAAAGAACATAAAAAAAGAGAGCAAACATTATGCTCTCTTTTCACCTTTACAGTATAAAACTAATCAACAACAATCGTGCACAGAATTTAGTATTAGAAATATACATAATCCCATACACCTTCACCTAGCAAATAAACATCTATTCCATTCGATTGTGTCCGTCGATAGGTTCCTGAAAGATTTTGCGCATCACTCTTTAGCTGCTTCACTCTTCTCAAGGGAACAACCGCTTGCGAACCTGCAGGTACACACAATCTTACCTGCACCGCATTTCCTTTTCTTTTCAGTTCTATCCGAATCCGCCCATTCACAGTAAGCAGCGAAGTAGAAGCCTCTGTAAGAAAACCCATCTGCGGACAAACACTAAAAGTACTGAAACCGGGCTCCACCGGTGCAATGCCACATACCTTTTCGGAAAGCAGTGTCAAGCCTCCACCACTCCAAGCATGATTTGTAGTACCTCCACCATAGCCTTCAGCTCCAATTCCCCACCCTTCAAAAAGGGTCGTATAATCGGGGTGATTCACCATAGACGAGAACCGACGTTTCATCCGTCGAAGAGCTTCGCCCGGCTCGTTCATCTCAAACAATGCCTCCAACACATATTTTTCCATATACGGACTGGCATGTTCATGCGTTTTAAGTTGCTTCAACAAAGCCGGATAACGCGAAGCATCTGCTAAACCTGACACAACAGCCAAAGCCTGCAAACGATCGTCGGGGGTAGGAAGCGACATGTCTGCCTGATAAGCTTTTCCAGTCCAAAATGCCCGATTAAAAGCTTCTTTCAAATGAGTCATTTCCATACGATAAGAATCGGCATCGGCGGAAAAGCCTAGTACATCAGCCATATTTGCAGCACCTTCCAACGCTAAATAATACCAAGCATTAAACAGACCTCGAATATCAATGTTTGTACCCCAATCGCCCCAAGTCCATTCTCCGCTCCGAAAACGAATGGTGCCATCCGACAGATATTGCCAAACATTCAAATAGCGTTTCACTCCCGGATACAAATCTGCAATAGTAGCTGTATCGCCCGTACACAGATAATAATTCCAAAATCCATAACGTCCGATACTGGCAAGCATCTGTCCGGGCAATTCTGTATGGTAATTACTTGCTGGAACAGGAGAGAAAATCACACCATTACGACGCTGCCACCCGATTAGTTCATACATTCCTTTCTTCATTAACAGATGCGACTGCGGACAAAGTGCATAAAAAGCTTCTCCGCTTTCAATCACTTCATCGCCCCACCATTGGGCACGTTCTCTATCAGGGCAATCCATATATGTATCACGCATCGTAACCAGCAACGTACGTTGAGCTTTCTTCCAAAGCAAATTATAAAAAGCATCGTCACACGTAAACCAGCCTGCAAATTCCGTATCATAGCTTGTTTCTCGATAGGATACACCGGCCAGCTCCACACCATGGGGTATCGTATAATAGACGCACTGTCCGTTCATCCATCCCAAACTTTCATATTGCTGCTGTCCGTCACGAGTGATGTATTCGGCACGAACATTGGGCATTCCACCTCCCAGATAATTACCAGTCTGCATCCCTATCACTTTACCGGCAGGCGAAACGACATCCAACAAAGGAGTCAGTTGCATATTATAAGGTAAAGTACAAACAAGTGTATCAACTTGTTCTCCTCGTTTCCACTGAACCGACTGATACGATTTTATCCCATAATCTTTCCATTGCGGGATGATACGAGGATGCAACTTCCCCCAAGGAGCACAACCCGATTCTCCCACAGTGACCGAAGGAGCCCAAGGATAAGCTAATTGCGAAGCAGGAGTTGAAATCCATTTTTCATCCCCCAAGCGTGCATCATAACCTATGTTGCTTTCAGAAAGTCGGAAGTTAGGTTGCATTCCTGCAGGCGTATAATAAGACGGATGAAGCATACTAACCCAACTGTTATCTGTATTCAAATGTATCTTTTCCGATTGAGAAGCCACATATAGTCCGGCTTTGCCACTCGGTTGATATGAGAATCCTTCTTTTCCGAAATACCAAACAAGAAAAGCGATTTGGTTTACTCCCTCTTGCAAGAACGGACCTACATCTACCGTATCATAATACGTATCCGATGGATTCGGGCCTCGCTTCACTCCACCTTCAAATACTACCATACGCCCATTTATCCAAAGCCAATATTTACTATCAGCAGCTATAACAAGTGGCACTTCTTCTTTTGACAAATTGGAGATGGATATATCTTTCCGAAAACAAATCCATGTATTGGTAGCACTCTGGCTTACACTCGAAGTAATCCATTGTGCAGAGGGAATAGCCATGCCTTCAAGCGAAAGCAACAGCAATCCGACAAATAAAATGGAGCGAAACATTTTCATGCACATACACTCTTTTTAATAAATGATAATTTTAAAAGTAGCACCAGCTGAAGGCGTTTTTGCTTGAAGCAAATACACACCAGCCGGATAGGCACTGAAATCAAACGTATAGCCATCGGTCATCTGCACAGATGCCTGCTTAACACAATGACCACTCAAGTTATACAAGGCATAATACAGCGGTTGTTCAGAAGCAACATTCGTATGCAGTGTAAATTGAGCACTTACAGGATGCGCTTGCAAGGTGAGTGCTGTAGCAACCGGCTGTACATCCAAGCTGGAAGCACTGGGATTCAAATCCAAATAGCGACTTATACTCAAATCTTTCCAAGTAGCGGTTACCGTACCACGACCTTCCGCTCCATCTAATACAAGAACAGAGTTCTCAATATGTCCTAAGCCTTCAGAGCAAGTATAAGTCACCCCCTCCATCTGTGCCTGTGTCAACACGCCATACTGATTATATCCCAACACACGCAATGGGAGTTTCTTATTAACAAAATCCATCCGTGTCCAATACCCAAAGTCTATACGAGCTATCTGCTGGTCTACAGGTGATTGCGTACAAATCATCCAACCATCTGCCACAGAACGTTCTGAGCCATCGCTCGGTTTATTCTTCACCTGATGATTGACTACCATCACAGTAGAGCCACCGCCATCCATACCCACTACGCGAGAAGCGCCCAAGCTACGAAAAAGGTCGCACATCTCATCCGTATATACACCACGAGAATGTTCTTGTCTTCCATCAATAGCCATCAGATAAAGCCAACGCCCATCGGCCGAACAGCCTACACCTGTACGTGGGTAAAGTACATTATTGTATGAGTCATTGAAACAGCATGCCTGGTTAATGCCATCCTTCATCAATAAAGAATTACCTCCAATCATTTCTTTCAAATTAGGGCTTTCACCTCCAGCTGTCTGAATCGAGAAATTCAGCTTCAATTTCTGACCTTCTACTAATTTATCAAGAAATACTTTGGCATCATCAATACCCGAGAGCGCTGCTTCACCTTCTTGCAACGCATTGTGTCCTTCCGTATCTTTTATAATACGGCTCACAATACAAGTCACCGGAGCATTAACTTTCCAAGACTGTCCTTCAGCCAACTTAAAAAAGACTTCAGTTTTTAACTTGTCTCCGATGTCTGCATTTTCATCCATACGGGTAAATCCTCCCGCATATTGATTATAAAATGTCATGTCGCACGCATAACAATCTGTTCTGGGTAAGTTTACATCTAAAAATTGATATGAAGCAATAGGAGCCTTCATGCTAACAACCGACCCTTTAAAACCCATATTATCCAAGAAAGGCTTACCGGAAAAATCGATTGCCGCAAAAGCCCAATCCATACTTCTTGGTTCACGCATCACCTCTCCATCGGTCATGCATCCGCCACGAGGGGCTCCTATAGGCAATTCATTATGCGCCTTTATATTAAAGAAGTCGCCATTAATTCCGGCAAAAGCATCAGTTTGCTCATTACTAAAACGCTGGCAAGCAGACGACACGGTTTCCAATCCTCCCACTTTGTTGTGTCCTAAAAAGGTCTTTACACGAAGATTCGGATTCTGCAAATCGACTGTCAACACATGTGCTTCGATAGGCAAAGCTCCCACGCGAATATGCGCATACATACTACCCGGACCCGGAGAATAACGATCCAAAGTATCGACAGCACACAGTTCACCTCGAATAATGACCTGACTAGAGGCATCGAAAGTTTCAATCAAATGAATCAACTGCTTTCGGAATTCTTCAATCTCCATACTATTCGATGTATAATCGGAAGGAGAACGATATACCTTTTTCAAAATATTTTCAGCCACATCCCGACCAGCTATCTTTTCAACCATACGTAGCAGCTCGTAATCTTCCTGTCCTTCTTTCCAACGTTCAAGACGCACTGAAGCCACCGGTTCTTTCACGCCAAACATTTCACCCGGGAAAACCAAACCTCCATCACCTACAGCATCCAAACTCCGATCGAATGCAAACGGATTCATACGATAGCGATTCACACCCCAATACAAAAAGCCTGTTTCTTGCTCAAGCCATACACGCCACATGATGGCTCGATTGTTGTAAGAAGATTGTTCTAACAAGAAGTTAGGTTGCGCACCCTTCGGAGCACAACATACATAAGTCCACCACTCAGAACGCGGTTCTATCAGTTTTCTAAATTCCTCTGCTTTGGCATTCTGTGCTTTATACTCATCGGCTGCCATCGGGAATATATGCACATAAGGAGACAAATGTTTGAAAGTATACTTATAATCGAACCGATTCTCTCCCTCAATAAGTGAGCTGGAAATAGGAACCAACATTTTGGCTTCAGGCTCAATTTTCAGCAGACGAGAAGATTCCTTGATTATTCCTTCATAATGTGCCGGAGTCTTTGGCTCGTCCCAAATATAAAAATAGCAACGCTCCAAGAGCCCTTTTGCCTTCATGTCGGCACACATACGCTTAATCTCAGCATCTTTCTCTTTAAAAGGCAATGCAAAACGACAAAAGCGTGGGTCTTCCAACAATTTTTGACTACGAGGGTCATCCCAAGCCCAAGGAGAGAAACAGCTGTCCCATCTCCACGCTGCTTGATCAAAAATATAACTATAATAAGGGTCTATACGACGAGAGAGCAAAAACTCTGTCCAAAGTTCTTTTTGTTCATCACTGCCATTATCCGGCAAATTATTTACATCAATACAAAACTCTGAAGGAATAGAAGGTGTCAACGGTATCTCATAATCAGCTACACGTACACGAAACGGTATATCCTCCTTTACTTTTATTCCTTTCACCTTTAACGAGAAATCATAGGTTGCCACCTTTGCATTATGAGGAGTCTCAAACGTCAACCAAACAGTAGTTTTTGATGAGCTGGCCTTCACTGTAGAAGAGAATGGCACCAAAGCATCCATAAATCCATCGATTTCGGATAACAGTCGATACTGCACATGAAAAGCATCTTCCGGTGTTGAAGAAGTCAGCGTCAGTGTCTCTTTGGGTATACAATCTAAAACCAATTGCACGTGTTCCGTTTCTCCACGTCCCAACACTATTTCATAAGGCTCTGCAGGTTGAGGAAATTTTTCATAATTAGCTATCGGTTCTGTACAGGGCAGAATCCACACACGCTCTGCTGCAAGACCAGAGCTTAAACCCATCACTCCCCAAAAAGCAACAAGCCATAAAACAAATCTTTTTTTCATTGCTCAATCGTTATTTATATGATTTCTATTAATTATTCTCTCCAAATTCAGTTTGTTGACGTTCCAC
>DYCT01000091.1:4822-7522 GCA_019417975.1 Bacteroides sp. | reverse complement strand
ATAATATGTACTCTATATTTGCGCTTCACTTCATCCGGAACAAAACTCCTCTCCAGCGAGCGCATACTTTTTCATTATCTCGCAAAACAAAAATCATCTGCCAATCCGACCTCATCCAAAATTTCGCCTTTTATTCAGTTTATTGATTGGCAAGATTCAGTATATGACAAGCCACCAACGCTGCTGTCTCTGTACGCAAGCGCGACTTGCCCAAGCTAATCGGCACAAATCCATGCAATATTGCTTTTTCTACCTCTTCCAGACTAAAATCACCTTCCGGTCCAATCAAGACCAATGCTTTTTCCCCTTTTCGCACTACATCTTTCAACTTTACTTTCTCGCCATCGTAGCAATGAGCAATAAACTTCTGACCTTCAAACTCGCGCGATATAAACTTATCAAAATCAGTCATTCCATTCAATGTCGGCACTACAGCCTTTAATGATTGCTTGACAGCTGATACTAAAATCTTCTCTATACGTTCGGTCTTGACTACCTTTCGTTCAGAAAAGCGACAATTCAGAAAAGTCAATTCATTAAAACCTATTTCTGTAGCTTTCTCTACAAACCATTCCGTACGGTCCATGTTTTTCGTAGGGGCCATGGCTATATGCAGATAGCCTGACCAGAACTGTTCTTGTGGAATTGTTTCCAATAAAGAGACCAAACAGCGTTTACCTGTCACGGCCGCTATCTGAGCCTTATAAAAAAAGCCTTTCCCATCGGTTAACATCACTTCATCACCTGTCTGCAAGCGTAATACGCGCACACAATGCTGAGCTTCTTCTTCAGGCAATTCCAATGTAGATTGAATATCAGGTGTATAAAATACGTGCATAACTACAAATTAAATATATCATCATCCGGTGTAAGTGTTCCTTGATTTCTCCGATTAATCTCATCGCGTATCTGTGCTGCCAACTCATAATTTTCTTCATCAATCGCTTTCTGCAACGATTCTTCCAACTGCTCCACTGTAATAGCTGTAATGGAAATACTGACTGGAACTCCTTCCTTACTCCAATCGACACATTCTTTTTCTATAATCTGCTGAGAAGTATAAATTGGAGCTTGAAAACGCAAAGCCAAAGCCACTGCATCGGAAGTACGCGAATCAATACAAATCCGTTCACCGTTGTTTGTAAAATAAAGATAAGAATAAAATACCCCTTCTTTTACCTTATATATATAGACACAATCCAAACGAACAGATAGGCCAGAACACAGCGAGACAAACAAATCGTGTGTAAAAGGGCGTGGAGGAGTATATCCTTTCAAAGCCAAGGCAATGGCCTGCGCTTCAGCAGGACCTACAACGACAGGCATTTGGCGTCCGCCATCCACTTCACCCAACAGCATGATGTAAGCATGAGTCTGTGTCAGTCCACCACTCAGCTTTACAACTCTCAGTTCTACTCTGTCTTCCATACTATCCTTTCCGATTCTGCTATGCCTTATCAGTTCCCGGCTGCTGTTTGTATCTAAACACAAGAGCAAAAACAATAGCAACAACTAATGCGTAGGCAGCAAATACGAACCAGGCAGACTGCCATTGAGTGACTTGCGGTTCGTTACTACTCATATCTACAAAATGGTTGACTACAGCTTGTGCACTCAATGTTCCAATAGTAGCACCAAATCCGTTTGTCATAATCACAAACAAACCCTGTGCGCTACTGCGGATAGACAAATCGGTCTCCTTATCCACAAACAACGAACCAGAGATATTAAAGAAGTCAAATGCGACTCCATATACAATCATCGAAAGAATAAACATCCACACACCACTACCCGGATTACCAAATCCGAACAAGCCGAAACGAAGTACCCAAGCCAACATCGCAATCAACATCACACGTTTGATACCAAAACGACTCAGCACAAAAGGAATCAACAGAATACACAACGTTTCCGACACTTGCGATAAGGAAATCAAAATATTTGCATGTTGCACCCCAAATGTATCGGCATATTCAGGAATAGAAGAAAAACTGCTGATATACGGATTAGCAAACCCATTGGTTATCTGAAGCGAGACACCCAAAAGCATGGAAAAAATAAAGAAAAGTGCCATTTTCTTTTGTTTAAACAGCGCAAAAGCCCGCAATCCCAAAGCATCAATCAATGAAGCAGAATCATTGCTTTTCGATACTGGACACATCGGAAGCGACAAAGCGTAAGCAGCAAAAAGCAAACCAACAGTAGCACAGGCAAAGAACTGTTGATAGGAATTCTGCATACCCAACAAATCGACAGCCCACATAGAACAAATAAAACCAATCGTTCCAAATATACGTATCGGTGGGAAGTTCTTAATCGTATCCAATCCTGCTTGATCCAACGCCGTATATGCCACAGAATTGGAAAGAGCCAAAGTAGGCATGTAAAAAGCGACACTCAATGAATAAAATGCAAACAATGTAGAGAATTGCACATCTGCCCCACTCTTCATCCCATAATAACCAGCTATTCCCATAAACAAGGCTGCCAAAAAATGACATAAGCTCAACAAACGCTGAGCCGGCATCCAACGGTCGGCAACAATACCCATAATGGCTGGCATAAACAAAGAAACAACTCCTTGCATTGCATAAAACATTCCGATATGAGTACCCAAATCTACTCGAACCAAATAGCTACCCATTGAGGTAAGATAGGTACCCCACACTGCAAACTGCAGAAAATTCATCACGATTAAGC
>DYCT01000091.1:0-4812 GCA_019417975.1 Bacteroides sp. | reverse complement strand
ACTTTCATATTCATAATAGTATGTGTTTTTCGTTATTCTAAAAAAGTAATTGCAAATGTAGTTAAATTTTCCAATATCCCAATTCGCAAACCAAACGAAATAAAATTAGTTTCCACATGCTTTATAAATACGAAAAGCTTAATAAGAGGTCATACTTTTCAAGGACTCAATAAATGATTCTTATGCTCTTGAAATGGCACTGGTCATCCAGTATTCGATAAGTAACAATCGCACATACTCTGCTTAAACAAGGAGTAACAGAACAATTTGTGCTATAATTACACGACTGAACATGCAAAACGGATAGACAGCTGCATAACTTACAGCCGGATTGTCACCGGGAACAGTATCACCAGCATAACTCAATGCCATCGGGTTGGCCATACTGCCACACAACATGCCACACACACTTCCAAAGTCCAATCGGCTCACACGCAAAGCGACCAAAGCCATAATAACCACTGGGACAAGAGTAATAAGGAATCCTAATCCTATCCACATCAATCCTTCAGGACACATTACGGTTTCGAAAAAATGCGCACCCGAATCAAGTCCCAATCCGGCCAAATAAAGCGAGAGTCCGATACCACGCAACATTAAGTTTGCGCTGCGTGTAGTATATGTAATCAGGTGGAAACGAGGGCCAAAACAACCAATCAGAATACCAACGACAATCGGCCCGCCTGCCAAACCTAACTTAACAGGAGTACTAACTCCGGGAATAGCAATTGGAATAGACCCTAAAATCAAGCCCAATACAATACCGATGGCAATAGCTGCCAAGTTAGGATCTTTCAAAGTCTTAGAAGCGTTACCTAGTACCTTTTCTACATTATGAATGGCAGCAGCCTCACCAACAACAGTCAATCGGTCTCCCAGTTGGAGTACCAATCCCGGAGTAGCCAACAGTTTCACGCCACTACGCATCACTCGGGTAATGTTTATCCCATACGTATTACGCAAACGCAACGAACCCAACTTCTTACCATTGATTTCAGTACGGCTGACCACTATATGCTGAGAAATAAGCTGACTGTCTATAGCATTCCAGTCTATTCCTTTCTTATTCCAGTCGGTTGATTCCTGTTCACCAAACAGCAATGTAAGGATAGGTGCATCTTTTTCAGTCGTAATAACCAATATCTGGTCGTCCTCTTCCAATAAAGTTTCTGAAGTAGGAATGCTTACCACTCCATTATGCCACAATCGAGAGATGACAAATTTCTGATTGCTTAATTCTGCTATTTCTTTAATATTCTTATGGAATACAGCCGGATTATGAATACGATACGCTACAATAAAAGTATGATTTGTATCTTCATTCTCATGCTCTGCAATATCTGAAGGACGCACAAAGAGTTTCCGGACCAACAACATAGCCAAGATAACACCTACAACACCCAACGGATAGGTCACCGCACAACTCAATGCTGCCCCACTGGTTTGTTCACCCAACTGCTTCAATGTTTCTTGCGCAGCGCCCAGCGCCGGAGTGTTGGTAGTAGCTCCACAGAGGACACCAATCATATCCCGCATCGGCATATCCAGCAACTGACTAAGCAATATAGTCATTGCCGTACCCAATAGCACAACGCCCATACCCAACACATTCAATTGAATACCTCCTTTACGGAAAGAACTAAAAAAACCAGGACCTACCTGCAAACCAAGTTCGTAAACAAAAAGTACCAAACCAAAACTTTCTGCATAATTCAGCATCTCAGGGTCTATTGAAAAACCCAAATGTCCAGCCAAAATACCAGTAAAGAAAACACAAGTAACTCCTAAAGAGATGCCAAAAAGGCGAATTTTACCAAAGCCCAACCCTATAGCAGTAATTGTAGATAAAATAACCACTGCCTGCAATGAGCTATGCACAAAAAACAAATCTTTAAACCATTCCATGCCGCAAAATTACAGCTTTTAGTCGAACCGACCTCTATATAACCTTATTTTATGAAAACCTACTCCCTATATAACTGATATTCAAGCTACGACTCAGCTACCTCCATAGTGAGCTTTCCTTCGAGATTGATACGCAAATCCAATAAATAGCAAACAACCGATTCAGGGATGCAAACGGATGCTTGATAATGAAATCCATCAGAGCCGACACCTACGAAATTCATATCCGACAAAATAGCTTGCCCTAAAAAGTCAACAGGAACCAGCTTTTCAAACATATTTTTAGTAATATCTTCTGAATAAAGACATCGCTTGCCTTCATACACACAGATATGAATGACATTGTCGTAATAAACATTATCCACACTAAATCCTTCTTCTGAAAAAGAAGTCTTAAACACTTTTATGGAAGAAGGATTGATATATACGTACGCATGATACCGATGACCACCATACTGAGCTACACTGTCGCGCTGAACTACTTCTGTATAAATAGGAATCACTTGAACCTCTTTACTACCAAAAGCCAACGAGTCTTCCGGACTGTCTGACTTATGCAGTTTCACAACATCACCCGACAAAGAATGAAACCAGAAACTATATTCCGATTGTTTATCTACTTTGTAGCGCGACACCTCATTGCCATACGTATACAAGCTATCTCCTTTGATTTCAAAACGAACCGGAGCATTCATCGCATCGGCATAATAAATAGTATCACCTGATGCGCGAAACAATACACTTTCGCTATCATCATCGACCCATATGCCTTGAAAGAGTGAAGCAGCCTTTGCATCCGGTTGCGCCTCTCGTTCTGTTTGTTTGCTTCCGCAAGCGCACAACAGACAGGCAACAAGCTCTATAAAAACCACTTTTCTCATAACATTATTCCCCTATGCAATGGTAGACAAAGCCTAACTCCTGCATTTCTTTTCTATCATAGATATTTCGACCATCCAACACAACATGGTGATTCATCGCTTTCTTGATGACTCCCCAAGCCGGCAAACGGAATTCTTTCCATTCGGTAAGCATCAAAATGGCATCTGCATCCAATACGGCATCATACATATCTTTTGCAAAGTATATCGAATCACCCAATCTACGGCGAGCTTCATCCATAGCGGCAGGGTCGTATGCACGTACCACACACCCGGCTTTCAAGAACAAATCAATCAATACCAACGAAGGAGCTTCACGCATATCGTCTGTCTCGGGTTTGAAAGCCAAGCCCCACAAAGCAACAGTCTTACCTCGAAGTTCACCTCCAAAATGAGCAGACAACTTATGGAAAAGAATATTTTTTTGATTCTCGTTTACCTCTTCCACTGCTTTCAGCACACGCATATCATATCCATTCTGCTCTGCGGTTTTAATCAATGCCTTCACATCTTTCGGAAAACAAGAACCACCATAACCAATACCGGCATAAAGGAACTTCCGACCAATACGTGTATCTGAGCCAATACCACTGCGCACCATGTTTACATTAGCGCCAACCAGCTCACACAAATTGGCTATATCATTCATGAAGCTGATACGGGTAGCCAACATCGAATTAGCAGCATATTTAGTCATCTCTGCCGAAGGAATATCCATAAAGATAACTCGGAAATTATTCAGCAAAAACGGCTTATAAAGTTTGCTCATAAGTTTTTCGGCTTGCTCTGAATCAACACCAACCACTACACGGTCCGGACTCATAAAATCTTTGATTGCACTGCCTTCTTTGAGAAATTCCGGATTGGAAGCTACATCAAACTCGATATTCACACCACGTTTATCCAATTCTGCTTGAATGGTATCTTTCACTTTACGAGCTGTGCCTACCGGTACTGTACTCTTTGTCACAACCAGCAAATACTTATTCATGTTAGCCCCTATCGTCTGAGCTACCTGAAGCACATATTTCAAATCGGCACTACCGTCTTCATCCGGTGGAGTTCCTACAGCACTGAAGACAACATCTACTTGTCCCAAACATTCCACTAAATCGGTCGTAAAATGTAAACGTTCTGCTTTTTGGTTTCGAAGCACCATTTCTTCCAACCCCGGTTCGTAAATAGGAACAATTCCCTGCTGCAACCGTTCAATCTTACTTTTATCAGTATCCACACAAGTTACATCTACACCGATTTCAGCGAAACAAGTACCTGTAACCAGACCTACATATCCCGTACCTACAATTGCAATCTTCATAATTCTTTATCTTCTTCTACCTAGTTAAAATACTTCGGCATCGCGAAACGCTTTTCCTTGTTTGTCTTTTTCCGACAACAATACGCGTTCTTTCCCGATAGGCCAATCGATATCCAAATCCACATCATCATACACAATGCATGCTTCTGCCTGCGGAGTATATACATTATCTACTTTATATGTAAAAATAGCTTCTTCACTCAACACCAAAAAGCCATGAGCAAAGCCACGTGGGATAAAAAATTGTCGTTTATTCTCCTCACTCAGCAATACACTAATATGCTTTCCAAACGTTGGCGACGATTGACGCAAATCGACCGCTACATCCAACACTTCTCCTTTTATAACACGTACCAACTTCGCCTGACTGAATTCTCCTTTCTGATAATGCAGTCCCCGGAGTACTCCATACGAAGACTTTGACTCATTGTCCTGTATAAAATGTACAGTCCCAATATTCGCTTCAAACTCTTCCTTTTTAAAAGCCTCCATAAAATAGCCACGAGCATCAGTAAAGACCTTCGGTTCTATCACCCACACACCGTCTATTTCTGTTTGCACGTATATCATAAAATCTGTTTAATTTTAATTTCGTGGCAAAATTAAAAATAAAATCTGACAGGCAGGAATGTTTTCGAATAATTTATAAGCAACAAGATACGTATTTTTCAAAGAAAAAAACTACATTTGCAGAATGAATGAATTGAT
>DYCT01000090.1 GCA_019417975.1 Bacteroides sp. | reverse complement strand
TTGTTCAATGACGGGCAACTGTCTATTTTCTAATTTTATTTCGAACTCACGTTAAATATGTATTTTGAGACAAGTTTTTCGACCGGATTCTGTATATTTATGCAATAATTCGGTCGTTGTTTTCGGAAAATAAGGCTTTCTATTATATCGTTTTGTGATGTAGTGGCTGTTTTGTGTACGCTTTATGCTTGTATGTATGCTGTTTTGCTGTGTATTTGATAGTTTGTGCGTGAGGCGTTTTTATTGCCGAAACTGATATTTATTTCCAAAAACACACGTTTGTTTTTATTTGCTTTATTCTTCGCTTACTTTCTCGTTTCTTTCCATTATCTTTGCTTTCTAAAAACAGATTATGATATGATTAAGGATACACACGGTAAGAAATTTATCAGTCCGGGAGCTTGGTTCTCGCTGGTTTATCCGCAGGACTGGTACGAGTTTGAGGATACAGAAGAGAGCTTCCTTTTTTATAATCCGGAGAAATGGTCGGGCAATTTCCGCATCTCTGCTTACAAGAAGGATATGCGGCAGCCCGGAGCAAAATATTTTGCCAAGGATTCTATTCGCGAAGAGTTGCAGCAGACGCCTTCTGCCTCCTTGGTGCAAGTGGGCAATTGGCAATGTGCCTACAGTCTGGAAAGCTTTCAGGAGGAAGGAGAATGGTACACTTCGCATCTTTGGGTGACCGGAGTAGGCAATCTGCTATTAGAGTGCTCTTTTACCGTGCCTCGTGGAGGCGATGTTACACCGGGACAAGCCATCTTAGCTTCTGTGGAATGCCGCGAAGAACGGAAAAACTACCCGAAAGAGGTTATTCCGGTACGTGTGCTGGAGATTGGTGAGGTGAATGCAGCTTTCGAATGGGTATCATCGACTGTTAAGAAACTATTGAAAAAAGACTTCACCGGTACTGCCGATGATTTGGTTAAATTGCAGCAGGTTATCGATGAGAAGATGATAGAGCCTAACCGTATGGAGGCATGGCATGCCTTGGGCTTGGTGATAGGTACCATCCTTACCAATGAAGTGGATGGACTGGAGTGGATGACTGTAGTGGATGGCCGACGCGAATATCCGGCACTGCGTTATCCGATTACCGGAGCCATGGTTTATCCGCAGACACTTGTGTCGGATGCCATGAAACGAGAAGGCACTTGCTGTTTGCAGGAGACATTCGACCATGCTTTGCATCATTTATCCACTGTAAACGAGAATAAGAATGGCAAGTAATATGCAAGTGGAAGGGCTGACCAAGTCGTTTGGCGATTTGGTGCTCTTTGAAAAAATAACGTTTGGCATCTTCGATGGACAACGGGTTGGACTTATTGCCAAAAACGGAAGCGGTAAGACAACGTTGCTAAACATCATTGCCGGGAAAGAAGGTTACGATGAGGGAAATATTGTGTTTCGTCGTGATTTGCGAGTAGGATATCTAGAGCAGAATCCTCATTATCCCGAAGAACTAACCGTGTTGGAGGCTTGTTTTCATGCAGGAAACCGGATTACTCAGTTGATTCAGGAGTACGAGGCGTGTCTCGAAACAGAGGGACAGCCGGGACTAGAGGAGTTGATTGCACGAATGGAACACGAGAAAGCTTGGGACTATGAGCGGAAAGCAAAACAAATCCTCTCGCAGCTGAAGATTACGAATTTCGACCAACAGATAAAGCAACTTTCCGGAGGACAGCTAAAACGGGTGGCCCTGGCCAATGTGCTGATTACCGAGCCTGATATGCTTATTTTGGATGAGCCTACAAACCATTTGGATTTGGATATGACGGAATGGCTGGAAGATTATTTGCGTCGTAGCAATATGAGTCTGCTCATGGTGACGCACGACCGCTATTTCCTTGACCGTGTCTGCTCGGAAATCTTCGAGATAGACAATCGTCAGCTTTATCATTATAAGGGTAACTACAGTTATTATCTGGAGAAACGGCAGGAGCGTATTGATGCCACCAATGCCGAAATAGCCCGTGCGAGCAATTTGTATCGCACAGAGCTGGAGTGGATGCGCCGTATGCCGCAAGCTCGTGGACATAAGGATCGTTATCGGGAAGAAGCTTTCTACGAGTTGGAGAAAGTGGCAAAGCAACGTTTCTACGATAAGGATGTGAAGTTGGAAATGAAGGCTTCGTATATTGGAAACAAAATTTTTGAGGCCGACCATCTTTACAAGAGCTTTGGCGATTTGAAGATATTGGACGATTTTTCGTACATCTTTGCCCGTTATGAAAAGATGGGCATCATCGGCAACAACGGTACGGGCAAATCGACTTTTATCAAGATTCTGATGGGACTGGTAAAACCCGATAAGGGAACATTGGATATCGGTGAGACCGTGCGCTTTGGCTACTATTCGCAAGAAGGCTTGCAGTTTAACGAGCAGATGAAGGTGATTGATGTGGTGCAGGACATCGCAGAGGTGATAGAGCTAGGAAACGGCAAGCGACTTACTGCTTCGCAGTTTTTGCAACATTTCTTGTTTACACCCGAAACACAGCATAGCTATGTTTACAAACTGAGTGGAGGAGAGCGGCGTAGACTGTATCTTTGTACGGTGCTGATGCACAACCCGAACTTCTTGATTCTGGACGAACCTACCAACGATTTGGATATCGTTACGCTCAATGTACTTGAAGAGTACCTGATGAACTTTAAAGGATGCGTTATTGTGGTGTCGCACGACCGCTACTTTATGGATAAGGTGGTAGACCACTTGATGGTATTCAACGGACAAGGAGATATACGCGACTTCCCCGGCAATTATTCCGATTATCGGGATTGGAAGATGCTGAAAGCACAGCAAGAGAAGAAGGCCGAAAAACCGAAAGAAGAAAAGACGACCCGTGTGCGTGAGAACGACAAACGGAAGATGACCTATAAGGAACGCTTGGAACTTCAACAGTTGGAAGCTGATATTGAAACTCTCGAACAGGAGAAGAAAGCCATAGAGGAACTGTTGTGCTCCGGAACACTCTTGGCAGAAGAACTGACAGAGAAATCGAAACGATTTGGAGCGATAGGCGATTTGCTCGACGAGAAAACTATGCGCTGGCTGGAGCTAAGCGAACTGGAAGGATAGGAGGCAAGAAATGAAAAGAGTCAATCTGACGAACTATCATAGTCACTGCTCGTTTTGCGACGGACGTGCACCGTTAGAATATTTTGTGAAAGAAGCTGTTCGACAAGGTTTCAGCGCGTATGGAGTATCATCGCATGCTCCCTTACCTTTTGCTACCCGATGGACGTTGGATCGTTCTGATGTGCAGGCTTATTTGGCTGAAATTGCACGTCTGAAAGAACTGTATGCCGACAGTATTGAGCTATATGCTGGGTTGGAAATTGATTATTTGGACGAATCGAGCAATCCGTCGGTCGACTTTTTTCAACAACTACCGCTTGATTACCGTATCGGTTCGGTACATCTGTTGCGCTCATCCGAAGGTGAGATTGTGGATATCGATGTACATAAAGAACGCTTTAAGGAACTCTTGCCGGAGTATTTTGAAAATGATGTAAGGGCCTTGGTCGAACAATATTATGCCACGCTGACCCGTATGATTGAGTTGGGAGGCTTTGATATCTTAGGCCATGCCGATAAAATGTCGTACAACGCTTCGTACTGCTTGCCCGGCTTGTTGGACTTGCCTTGGTATCAAGAGTTGATACATGCGTATTTCGAATTGATAGCTTCCAAGAATCTGATGGTAGAAATCAATACGAAAGCGTATAATGATATGAACGTGCTCTTTCCGAATCAACGCTATTTCCCCTTGTTCAAACAATTGCATATCCCGGTTGTTGTTAATTCGGATGCACATTATCCGGACCGGATTAATGCCGGACGAATGGAGGCTTTGCAGATTTTAAAAGAAGCGGGAATACAAGAAGTCATGGAGTTGCATCAGGCAAAATGGCAGGCTGTGCCTATCGGATGACGTCGGCTTAAAAGAAACAATAGAACGGAATGCCGGCTTTGGCCGGATGATAATAAAATAGAAAATGAAGAAACAAGTACCTGTACTGCTTTTGACCGGTTATCTGGGCAGTGGTAAAACCACTTTGGTAAACCATATTTTAGCAAACAAACAAGGAATTCGGTTTGCGGTGATAGTCAATGATATTGGCGAAGTGAATATCGACGCTTCTCTTATCCAAAAAGGGGGAGTGGTGGATACGAAAGATGAAAGCTTGGTGCCTTTGCAAAACGGATGTATCTGTTGTACCTTGAAGATGGATTTGGTGGAACAGATTCGCGACCTGGTGTGGACCGGCCGATTCGATTATATTGTAATAGAGGCAAGTGGCATTTGCGAGCCGGAACCTATCGCACAGACCATTTGTTCTATTCCATCAATGGGAGAGGCTTTTACCAAACATGGTACTTGCTATCTCGACAGCATTGTCACGGTGGTGGATGCACTACGTTTGCAGAGTGAGTTTGCCTGTGGCGATGACTTGACACGTAAGCAAATCGATGAAGAAGACATCGAGAATCTGGTTATTCAGCAGATTGAGTTCTGTAACATTATCCTATTGAATAAGGTATCGGAAGTGAAACCCGAAGAGCTGGAGCGTATTAAGACCATTATTCGGACTTTGCAGCCGGCTGCTCAGATTATCGAATGCGATTATGCAAAGGTGGATTTGGAGAAACTTTTGAATACGCATCTGTTTCATTTCGAACGGGTAGCTACTTCGGCCGGCTGGATTCGTGGCATCGAGCGTCAGGCTACTCAAGAGGAAGAATATGAGGCAAAACATCTGCACGAACATCATCACTCAGAGGGAGAACATGACCATCACGAAGAAGCACATCATCACCACGAGAATGAAGAGCATCACCATCATCACGAGCATCACCACCATCATCACGGCGGAGGCGAAGTAGAGGAATATGGCATTGGTACGTTTGTATACTACCGTCGCCAGCCTTTCGATATCCATAAATTTGACTATTTCTGTGCAACCAAGTGGCCGAAGAATGTGATTCGCGCTAAAGGAATATGCTATTTCGATAACAATCGCGACATGTCGTTCTTGTTCGAACAGGCTGGTGTGCAGAAACGAATTTCGGAAGCCGGATTGTGGTATGCTACGGCATCCGAAGAAGACCTCATCGAGCTAATGCGTCGTGAGCCCGGATTGTTGCGCGACTGGGACGACCAGTATGGCGATCGTATGGTGAAGATTGTTTTTATCGGACAGCATATGGATAAAGAAGAACTGACCAAGCAGCTGGACGCTTGTCTGGCTTAAAGACTGTAGACATAAGAGAGAAGCACGGACTTGTCGCAGGGAAGGTGGCGGGTTCGTGCTTTTAGTTTTTGGTGTCGGCTTTGCTTTTGCTGAAGTTACCGATAAGTACACCGGTAAAGACAGTACCGGCAGCCAATACTTTTTGCCAATTGAGGGTATCCATGCCTGCAATGATACTGATGACTGTGGCAATGATGGGCTGTACATACGAGTACATGCTCACCAAGGTGGGGCGGATGCGCTTTTGACCTACAGGGATAAGGAAATAGGTGACAAAAGTAGCGCAAACGATGAGAAAGAGAAGCTCGAATACATAGGCAGAAGGAAGGGCTGCATAGTCGATACTGATTAGCTCTTTGGCACTGAAGGGAAACGACATGAGCAAGGCAAACAGAAATATCCATTTCATGAACGTCACGACCGAATATTTGCTGATAAGGGGTTTGAAGATTCCTAAATAGAGTGAAAAACAGAGGCCGTTGCAGATAATCAGTAGTACACCTATCGGTTTGGTGTGGGTGACTCCACCTACAGCGGTGACACTGTTCAGAATGAGATAGACAATGCCGGAGAAGCTCAGCAGTACACCACCTGTTTTCTTAAGAGTAATGGGCTCTTTTAACGCAATCGAAGCGATGAGCATGGTATAGATGGGAGATAGCGCGCTCAGAATAGAGCAATTCATGGGCGTAATGTCGCTTATGGCCATCAGGAATGTGATTTGTGTCAGAAAGAATCCGAATATCGAAGCAACAAATATTTTGGGCAAGTCTTTTCGGTCTACTTCTTCTTTCGGCAGAAAGCAGGAGATGAACCAAAAAAGAATACAGGCACCGATAGAGCGTAGACAAAAGAGCGATAGCGGTGAGATGAGACCGCTGCCAGCCATGTCTTTGCACGTTACAATGTTGATTCCGAAAATGGAATAGGCTGTAAAGCAGGCTATGTGACCGATAAGGGTATGACCTGCTTTCATGATGAATGGATGGTTAGAATCTCGGGGTTTTCTTTCTTCTGCTTTTGGGGCAGCTTGCTTACGACTTGCGTATAACTATGGTTGATGAGGCTTCTGACGAGCGAGTCGGGTAAGGAGCCGAACAGGTTCAGCTGGTTCCAATGTCGCTTGTTCATGTGCCAAGCCGGTGTTATTTCCGGATAACGCTCACGTAAATCGATAGCATAGTCAGGGTTGCATTTGAGTACAAACCACTCCGGACCTTCCAGGTCGATTAAGGCAAATATCTTACCCATGACCCGAAAGGCCAATGTGCTTTCATCAAAAGGAAAATCTTCGGTCGCGCGTGGAAGTGACAAACAATAATCCCTGACTTCTTCGATATTCATTTTCGCTGCAATTGTCCTTTAGGCTTCCAACAGAGTTTGCACGATGCGGTCGGCTGTACGTCCGTCCCAGCGTTCAGGCAATGTTCCTCGTTTCCAGTTTCCTGCCAGTAAAGTCTGCATTGCTTTCGCCAATTGTTGCGAATCTTCTCCAATCAGTTCGTTGGTACCCAATGTCACAGTCTCCGGATGTTCGGCATACGAGTTGAGTGTGATGCAAGGGATATTGAGGAATGTAGCCTCTTCAGCCACATTGCCCGAGTCTGTCACAATGGCTTTGGCGTTTGCCTCTAAGAATCCAAAGTACAGGTATCCTTGTGGAGGCAGGATGTGCAGGTTGGGAGCAGATATGTTCAGCTCGTTCAGCTTTTCTCGGATGTATGTATGTACGGGAGCAACGATAGGCATTCCGTGGCTCTCTTTTATCAGGGTAAGCATCAGCTGACGGAAGTTTTCTGTCTGGTCTATCAGCGCATGGCGGTTGATGGTCAGCAGCAGATAGTTCTCTTCCTTGAGCCCTAAAATATTGAAGCAGGCAGGACGGAGCAAACGCTGACGATTGTAACGCAGACTGTCGATGAGGATGTTTCCTACCATATATACATTGTCGCTCTCTGTGCCGGTCTGGTTGAGGTTTCTATTGGCAATCATGCCGGCAGTAAACAAGTAGTCAGACAGTCCGTCGGTAATCATTCTGTTTACTTCTTTCGGCATATTCATATCGAAAGAGCGGGTACCTGCTATGGTTGAGGTCAGGTCGTCTACGACCATGACGATGTGGGCAGGATGTGCTTCCAACTCTTTTGTGAAAGCCACCATAATGCCTGCTGCGCGTTCCGATAGGTTTTCGTATCCGACACCTAAATAGGTATCCGGAGCTTTCATTCCTAAGTCGGCAAATAAAGAAGCATCCAGACTATCATCGTTTTGTGAACCTGTATATACAAGTCCTGTCTCTTATACACATCTGA
>DYCT01000009.1 GCA_019417975.1 Bacteroides sp. | reverse complement strand
ATTTTGCATCGTCTCCTTTGTGAAATGTGAAAAAGGAACGAATGCGAGAATTTATTAACTTTAAAAATAAGATTTATCATGAAAAAGAATCTACTTTTTGTGTCGCTTCTGGCGTTGTCAATGGGGGCTTCTGCTCAGTACAATTGGCTCCAGAATAGCGATTTTGAAGCCACAGACAAGACATTGGGCCGGGTGGAAAGTTACAAAACTGCTGAGGTAGGAAACTGGGCTGTCTATGCTCAGAAAGGTATGGATGCTTTTAAAGCAGAATTAGTAACAGATGATGCTACACACGGACAGGTGGTGAAACTGACCGGTGCAAGCAGCGTTTCATGGTATAAAGCTTATCTGATGCAGATTCCTGCGTATGCGTTGAAAGCAGAAGAGTATATTTTGAAATTTGATGCCAAGCTGGTAAGTGGTAGTGATAAGTTGGCTGCGTTAATCTATACAGCAGATGAACAATATGTAGCTAAGTCGGGCTTTGATCCTGAAACTCAACCAAAGGCTTCCGGTGCACGTTATGATCAGGCGTTGACAGCTGAATGGGCTTCTTATGAATTGAAATTCAATTTTGCAAAGAAAGTGAATAATGTCAATTCTCCGGAAAAAGTTACTGATTATAAGTTTACAGATGTTCAAGAGTCCGATTTGGCTTCTTGCCGTATTGTGTTCAATACAAATGCAAAGAATCTGACCTATCTTATTGACAACATACAACTAATCCCGGTTGACCCGAATACAAGACCTGACGGTGTAGATCCGGAACCACCGGTAGACCCCGAACAACCGGAAGAGCCAGAAGTACCTGCCGACCCTGAGTTTCCTGCTTATCAAGAAGTAACAACTGAAGGCGATTTCTTGAAAGATGGTTCTTTTGATGTAGAGAATGATACTATTCAAGTATGGAGAACGGTAGATAAAGCAAAATATTTAGGCGATTTCGGTCATTGGTATTTTTACAATGAAGCCAAAGAGGGTATTAACCCATTTGCTTCGCGTGCAGCAATAGTTGATGCAGGCGATAGCCATGGTAAGGTAGTTGCACTTATCAATGGTGAGAATATCAGTTCTTGGTGGGGGCATAACTTATTGCAGCGTGTCGGTGTTATCATGGAACCAATGACGTATCGTGTGAGCTTCTATGCTCGTTCAAATAGTGGTGCGAAAGTGAAATTTAATTTGTCTTTGAAGAAGAAAGATGATCTCAAAGGAACAGGCTTTGCCCTGATTGATGGTTTCGTTCCAGAAGAACATCCGAAATCAACAGGTACTACTCCGCAGTTTGCCGTTACAACCGAATGGCAGATGTATGAAACTGTATTCGATCTTTCTAAGATGGCTGAAACTATCTGGAGCTTGGGTACAAGCGATAAAATCCTTCCTGTAGAAGACGAAGAATTGTTGAAGAACGTATATCTTGCTATCTGGAATGAGACAGCTAACTCTACCGTAGAGATTGATGATGTAGTTATTGAACCGGTAGCTACTTATCAGACTATTCAGAATCCAGGTTTTGAAACAAACTTGTTGCTTCCGGTGATGAATACCGTAGAAGATGCTCCTTTGGGTATGCGCAGTGGTCAGTGGGTTGTTGTAAATAAGCGTGAGGGAAAAATGACATTGAACATTGACGATGCCACATCTTCCGAAGGTGAACGCTCTTTGAAGATGGAAATTGCTGCTGCTAGCAAATATCCGCGTATGGACCAATATATGGCTATGGACTTGTATGAAGTACCGGCTGGGACATATGAATTCAGCTTCGATGCCAAGACATCACAAGAAGGTGCTCCCGTACGTTTAGATACATATGTGTATTCCGATATTACAGCTCCGGCTTTTCAAGCTATCACCGGTAAAAATGGTGAGACTTACGAAGACGTAGGAAATATGGATAAAGGATTGTACAATCCTGCATTGACTGCCGAATGGACTACTTACAAGCAGATTATAACTTTGGAAGAAAACGTGATGGTACGTTTCTTTATTCGTCCGAATATTGAAGGATTGGGTGCTGCCGGTCTCTGGAAAGAACTTACTTTCCCAGTATCGTACTGGTTTGATAACTTCAAGTTGGAGAAACATGTTCCGGAAGTGACAATTGATGCTAACGAAGCAGTTACAGTACAGGTTTCTGCAGTTGAAAACGGTATTTGTTTGGCTGGCTTGGATAATGCACAGGTTGCTGTTTACGATGTGAACGGTGCATTGGTAAACCGTATGGAAAAGGTCGATGGTCAAGTAGCTTGCACATTGGTGCCGGGTGCCTATATTGTAAAGGTTGTATCAGCACAGTATGCGCAAACCGTAAAAGTTCTTGTAAAGTAGTCGAATAGTTAACGCTAAAATCCAAAAACAAGGAGCGGGTATCCTATCCTTGTTTTTGGAATATGCATGAAAAGATACATATTATGTACATTTATACACAGTGTGTAAGTGGGAGATAGGGTATTTTTGTTGTATCGAAAAAATAAAAATCTAATTAATAAATTATCTATTATGAAAAAAATTGCAACTCTTGTAAGTGCCTTGTTCTTGGCAACAGGACTTTCTGCCAAGGTTGTTTATGTCACAACCGATGGAAATAATGCAAACGATGGATCTTCTTGGGAAAAGGCAGTAGCTGATATCCAAACAGCTTATAAATTGGCTTCAGCCGGAGATGATATCTGGATGGCCGGAGGTACTTATGTGTTGACTGACGGTTCTGCTCTTTTGGTGGATATGAAAGATGAAGTTGATGTTTATGGTGGTTTTGCCAAAGGCGATGCCAGCGTGGATGCACGTGTTCGCAAAGATGCTACTAAACCTTATGAATTTGCCAATCCTACTATTTTTACATCAGAAGGTGCTATTTTGAAACAGCGTCCGTTTGGTCGTAGCAATGTGACCGATGTTTGGAAGGGTGCTACAATTGATGGATTGACTTTCTCTGATGTGGCTACTGAAAACGGAAAGCTCCTTTTCTTGCAGACCGGTGTTACGATGCAAAACTGTGTTGTTAGCAATTGTGGTGGTACAGAGATCATTGTTTACTTTGAAGGAAATGGTTTGATGAAAGACTGTTTGGTTGAAAAGTGTTATAAAAACGGTGGAAAACAAGAGCGAATAGCTGCTGTACGTGTATGTGCATCTAAGAACTTCTTAGTAGGAAACAAAGTCGATAATGTGATTTTCCGTGAAAATGCAGAGAGCAGTTCTTGCTTGCATATTTACAATTATGAAGAGGCAAATGACAAGACTATCATTACAGGCTGTACATTCGACGGTAACAAAAATACTTGTCTTGTATTCCGTAACCCGGGTCTTTCTACACCGATATTGGTGGATGGCTGTTTGTTTGAAAACAACAAGGCTATTACTGCTGCCAGCACAACCGGTGTAGGTGTGGTAACAGAAGGTAGTTCAGGAAGTGCAGTAGTGATAAATAACTGCATCATCCGCAACAACGAGAACTTGGCTGCTGCCGATACCGATGTGAAGAATGCTGTCGTAGCATTGAATGGCGGTTGGGGTCGTTTGTCAAATAGCTTGATTGTAAACAACAAGTCAAACCGTGCATGCGTATATTGGGGTGGACATATGGTCAACTGTACGATGGTTGATAACATGGGTTCTGTTATTGCTGCAACTAAGAGTAACGGTTCTTTCATCAACAATATCTTTGTAGGCAATACAGCAACAGCAGAAAACGCTGTCTTTACAGCCGATTCAGAAAGTAATGTGGAATTCTCTTTCAATGCAATTGCTGAAAGTGATGTGAAAGCAACACACGAATCTGCTATTGTAGACCATTTGGTTGCCGGTGTAGACAAAACTTCATTTGTGAATGCTGAAGCCGGTGATTATGGCTTAGCAGATAACTCACCTTGCCTTAATGCTGGTGTCTGGAATCATGAAGACTTCGGAATCGATGCTTATCCGAATGTATTGGTTGGTTATGCCGGTGAAGGAAAGCCTGAGTTCCAGGAAGGTGTAGATGCTTTCAGCAAAGATTTGGCTGGTAATGCACGTGTGGTAGAAGATCAAATCAGCCTTGGTGCATATCAGGGAAAAACTACATCTGCTATTGCACAGGTTGAAGCAGCTGCAAAGGCTGTAGTTTATAGCGTAGAAGGTGCTGTAAGCGTAGAGGTAGCAGAAAAGGCAGTAGCTTCTGTCTATACATTGACTGGCGCTTTGGTAAAAACTGTTGTTTTGAATGCCGGAGTCAATAACATTTCAATGGCTAACGGTTTGTACTTGGTACAGGTAGACGGTGTAGCTTATAAAGCAATTGTAAAATAAACATCTACAATTATAGGTGTGAAACATCTGGCAGGAGGTTTGTTGTTCGACAGACACTGCCAGATGTTTCCTTGAATATTCAAAATAGATAGATATGAAAAATACATTTAATATCAGCCTGCGTTACCTGAGCTTTTTCTTGCTGGCGTGTCTTTTTGCTTTGCCTATGCAGGCGCAGCAAGTGCAGATAACGGGTAGTGTACTCGACCAAAAGGGTGAGAGCATCATCGGTGCTTCAGTTTTGGTGAAAGGTACAACAAATGGAACCATTACCGATTTTGACGGTAATTTCATGTTAGGCAATGTAGACAAGAACGCTACCGTTCAAATTTCTTATATTGGATATAAAACACAAGAGTTTGCTTTGGGTGGAAAAACTCATTTCCCCATTGTATTGGAAGAAGATACTGAAACACTCGAAGAAGTGGTTGTTGTAGGATATGGTGTACAACGTAAGTCCGACTTGACTGGTGCAGTAGCATCTGTAAAAGGTTCTGATGCTTTGAAGACAACTCCTGTGAGTGATATTACAACTGCTTTGCAGGGACGTTTGGCTGGTGTAAGTATCATGTCTGGTTCAGGTCAGCCGGGTTCTAGTGCTACCATTCGTGTGCGTGGGTCTAACTCATTGGCTTCTGAAGGTGGACCGCTGATTGTAATCGATGGTTTGATGGGCGGTTCGCTTGCATCGTTGAATCCATCGGATATTGCTTCTGTAGAAGTGTTGAAAGATGCATCTGCTACTGCCATATACGGTTCGAAAGGTTCTGCCGGTGTTATTTTGATTACTACTAAAAATCCGGAATCGGGTAAGGTTAACGTAGAATACAATGGTTACGTAAACTTCAAAACTCCGTATGAAATGCCAGAAATGATGTCTGCCGGTGAGTTTGCCGATTTGGCCAACGCTTATGTAACAGAAATGAACCGTTCGACAGGTACTTCTTTGAAACCTTATTATAATGCAGAAGAAGTGGCTGCATTCAAACAGAACGGAGGTTATGATTATTTGGATAAAGTATTCCGTAATGTCGCAATCGAACATACACATGAGCTTTCTGTTTCCGGTGGTAGCGAGAAGACAAAGTTCCTCTTCTCTGGAAGTTATAATGACAACCAAGGTTTGGTGCATAATTCTTGGGGCAAGCGCGTAAACTATCGTTTGAAGGTGGATACAGATATTCGTAAATGGTTGAAGGGTGGTGTCAACTTCTGGGGTGATTGGCAGAAAAGTTCTTCTGTACGTTTCTCGCAGTACAACAACCTATTAATCGGTGCACTTACTTATCCGAATACTTTGTCACCGAAAGATGAAAACGGAGATTATCGTACCAATAACTTGATTGGTCCGCAATACAATCCTTCTATTTTTATTGATACTCCTCAGAACGATGGTTATATTTATTCTTCCCGTTTGCAAGGTTATGTAGATATTACTTTCTGCAAGGGATTGACTTTCCGTATGACTCAAGGCTTCACATTCTATAACCGTAACACTCAGAATCTTTACGGTACAGGGTCGTATGAGTATTATCAAAGCTATGGTAATGCAGCAACAGCCGATGCACGTAGCAATCACAACTACAATTGGATTAATACCAATGTGTTGTCGTATGTTCGTGAGTTCAACAAAAATCATCGTATCAATGCTACAGCTGTGTTGGAACAACAGTATGCTAACAATTATATGTTGAAAGGCATCGGTCGTAATCTGGTTTCTGAAAAATTAGGTTACAATGCTTTGGGCATGTCATCAGTTCAGAATGTTGATTCAGAGCGTGACGTTACTACTATGCTTTCTTATTTGTTGCGTGCCAACTATGTTCTTATGAATCGCTATATGATTACAGCTTCTTGGCGTCGTGACGGTTCTTCTGCTTTGGCAAAAGAAAATCGTTGGGAAAACTTCTGGGCTATGGCTGTAGCTTGGGATGTGAAACAAGAGAAGTTCATGGAAAAGGTAGATTTTATGAATCAGTTCAAGATTCGTTTCGGATACGGTGAAAACGGTAATCAGACAATGCCTAGCGGACAAGATTATCTGGCATGGACTAAAATTGTAGCAAAGAAAGATAAGGATGGTAATTTGAGCTTTGTAACAGATCGTTTGGCCAATCGTAATGTGAAGTGGGAACGTACAAGTCAGTTCAACTATGGTGTTGATTTGGGTTTCTTCAACAACCGTCTTACCGCATCGTTCGATTACTATACTAAAGAAACTAAGGATGTATTGCTCTATGTGAACATGCCTATATTTACCGGTTTCACAAGCCGTTATGATAATGCTGGTACTGTAAGCAACAAAGGTTTCGAATTGACAATCGGTGCAGACCCGATAGCAACGAAAGATTTCCGTTGGAATACCATGTTGACTTTATCGCGCAATGTGGGTAAAGTAAAAGAACTGGCAAACGGAAGTTCTTATGCCGACCTTTCCGGTAACTACGAAAACAAGTATTTCCGTAATATTGTAGGTGAAAAAATTGCTTCCATGTATGGTTATGTAAACGAAGGTGTATGGACTTCTGAGGATATCAAGAATGGATTGGCTCCTGCAGGAACCGAAGCCGGCTCTTATCGTTACAAGGATATCAGTGGAAAAGATGGAAAACCTGATGGCGTAATTGATGAAAATGACCGTTAGATTATTGGTAACGGTCAGCCTACTTTCCAATGGAGCTGGAACAACTCGTTGAGTTTTAAGGGATTCGACTTTAGCTTGTATATGATAGGTGTACATGGGTTTGATATTTATAATTATACTCGTGAAGCTCGTCTGACGAAAGATGCCAGCATTGTGCTCAGCCCGACTCCGGAATGGGAAAAACGTTGGACTCCTGAAAACGACAAGAATACCGGTGTAGCTGGATTCGTTGGCAACCGCAATGCGTTGACACCTTCTTCACAATATGTTGAAAACGGAGGGTTTGTAAAAATTAAGAGTATCACATTGGGTTACACTTTACCGGAAAAATTGCTGAAGAAAGCTACAATCAACCGCTTGCGTGTATATGTGTCTTTGCAAAACCCGTTTGTATTCACCGGCTATTCAGGTATGGACCCGGAAGTAACGCTTCAGAAGTCATTGACTTCGGGTATCGACTGGGGATACTATCCGAACGGACGTAATTATTTAGTGGGTGTAAACCTTTCATTCTAATAAAAAGGAAGAACAATGAAGAAAAATATATTGATTGCATCTTTTGCTGCAAGCATGATGTTGAGCGGATGTGTAGACCTTTCTCAGGAGCCTGGTAGTTTTCTAACTCCGGAAACGATGGTCTATGACCAGAAAACAATTGAAATTATGGCCAACGGTCTGTACAAGGACTTGTGGTTTGGAAATTATGCCTACAACTGCCGCTCACAGATATTGAATGTAGGTGCCGATGATATTATCACCGGATCTATGTCAAAGCGTTACAAGAACATTGATGAACTGGATGTGAACAGCGGTCTGCATGACGCTGATGTTGAACTGATGTGGCAGAACATGTATGCTGTAGTTCGTTCAGCTAATTTTATGTTGAAGAATGTTGGCAATACACAGGACGTAACCGAAGAGGTGAAGAACCCGTATTTGGGTGAGGCTTATTTCATGCGTGCCTTTGCTTATTTCACCTTAGTTCGTTATTTTGGAGATGTGCCTGCTCTGACAGATCCTGACTGTAATGTCGATATCAATGGCTCGAGAAGTATTGTACGTACAAGTGTAAAAGATATCTATGACAAGATTATTGTGCCCGACTTGAAAAAGGCCGAAACTCTGTTGCCTGAACGTGCTCGTACGAATGATAATAGTCGTGCTGGTCGTGCTGCAGCTAAGGCATGCCTGGCAGATGTTTATTTGACTATGGCAGGATGGCCGTTACACTTGGGTCAGGAATATTATGAACTGGCTCGCGATAAAGCTAAGGAAATTATTGATCATAAAGACACCAAAGCGTATGATTTGGTAAAAGATTATGCCGACCTTTGGAAAGAAGCTAAAAAATCGGACGATACAGAACATATTTTTGCTTTAAATCACGATCAAGAAAATGGTACAGCTAGTAACTATGGTCGTTCTTATTACATGATTGAAGAAAGTTCTTCAGCATGGAGTGATTATTTGGCTGATGCTTATTTCTACGAACGTCATCCAAAGGATGCACGTAAGGACTGTAACTTTGTGGCAAGTTTTAAAATGGAAGGAACGGTCAGACCACAATCGTATAAAAACACGTCGATGCAGTCGCCGGCTATCAAGAAATACCGCGATTATACACCGGTTAACAGTAGTGGTGATGTTATCATGACAGCTCAGACCAACGGTATTACTCCGATTTACCGTTATGCAGAAGTCTTGCTGATGTATGCTGAAGCGCAGTGTCAGGCAGAAGGCGCACCTAATTCGTTGGCAGAAGAGTGCTTGGATGGCGTACGTAAACGTGCATCTAAAAACGGCAACTTCACGTCATCGAAAGGATTGGGCAAAGAGGAATTCTTACAGGCTGTGTTTGATGAGCGTGGCTGGGAATTCTTTGCTGAATTCAAACGTTGGTTCCATCTTATTCGTACAGAGAAAGTTGTTGAAGCTAACTCTTACAATCCACGTGTGAAGGAAGCCATTGCTGCAAAAGGTTTGAGCGACCAAGATACTGACGACAAGAAGAAAACGTATTATTGGATGCCGTTGCCTGTTCAAGAAGTACAGCTTAATGGATTCGAGCAGAATCCTCGATGAATAGTATAAATTCCCGCAAAGGGCAAGAACCGGGAGACATGATTTTTGTTCTTTGGTTTTTGCCTCTTGTGGGAATTTGTTTTTAATTCGACATAAATTTAATTTATTGATAATAGACCATGAATAAACTGATATTAACCGGTATGTTGTTGCTAGGAGGCATTACAACTGCTTCTGCACAATATACATTTGCATTTGAAGATGCAACCGTACCGGCCGAGTGGGTCGCAGAACAAGGTAAGTTGACGGTAAACACGGAGCATTATACCGAAGGTAAACAGTCGCTCGCTTGGGAAGTGGCTGCCGGAGAAAAAGCAACTATGTTGGTTAGCTTTACCTCTTTCAAAACAGGAAGCTATGCTGCTCTTTTCGATTTGTATAGTTATGCTGCTACGAACAGTGCGTTGACAGTAGAATTTCTGAATGGTGATAAAGAAGTACAGCATACAGCCAATGTGACTATGAATTTCTCTGGATGGCGTGAGTTTAACCGTGTATATGGGAAAGACTTCAAGTCGAAACTGGCTAAAACATTGGCCTATGTCCGTTTTACATTAGATAATACTGAACAGAAGGCAACACAGACTTTGCTTTTTGATGATGTGAAATGGAAAGCGTCTACTGATAATAAGCGCCAGGCACAGGATTTGATGGTGAAGGATGTAAAAGAAATAGAGGAAGGGCATAAAACTTTATTGATGTTGTATGCTTATGAACCAGATATAGAATTGACCGAACCTACAGCTGCTGAACGTGACGATATTGCTGCAATTAAAGCGCTTTATCCATATTCTCCGCAAGGGACTAGTTCTCCTCGTGACTTGCTGACTTTCCGAAACAAAATCAAAGCGTTGAATATCATTCGTTATGCTGATGGAACAGTGCAGGGAAATCCGATTATTTCATCGGCTTCGGATATCAGTATGGATGGAATGAATCAGTTGTTACTGTTGTTGAATGGAATAGCTGCTTCTACAAAAGAGGATGACGGAAAGCTGTTTGCCGATTTGTTTGATTTGGTGATAGACCAAGGGGTGATGTACCGTTATGACCGTTTGCCATCCAATAACTATACTGTTGTGCGCGACTATCCTAAATTGTTGCTCAATCTGCTACCGAAATGTACTGAAAAGCAGACTGTGGAATTATTGAAGATGGTTCGTTGGGTCTCTGAGGCCGGATGGGCGTATGCCGACCAAGCTTATCTGTCTACAGAATTCAGCTCGGATGTGATTTACAATTATTTATCACATTTCTTTTCGTATGCTGTTTATCAACCCGATGTTCAGGTGGCTGTGCGTGAATTGAAATCGATGTCTCGTTTCTTGGAACGAGTATTGGCTCCGGTGCCTGGAGGTTATGATACAGTGAAACCTGATGGCTTGGGATTCCACCATGGAACACACTATAATAATTATATGTATGCCTACAACGGATGGATGGATGCGGCATATAATTTGAAAGGGACGTCTTTCCGTGTGTCGAAGACTGCTTGTGAATACATAAAAAAAGCAGTTCTTACATGTTATCAGATGGCTAACCGTTCTAATACCGGTTTCAACTATTATGCCAACAGCTTGAGTGGACGTCACCCATTGGATGGTGGACATATTGTGCAATTCTCAAAAGCTTATTTTGAAAAACTTATCGAGGTAAGTACAGATGTGCTTGGTTCGCAGGATTCGGAATTGGCTTCAGCCTACAATTATTTTTTGATGAGTGATAAATATGATGCTCCTCAGGCTGATTATGCCGGATTCTATCAGTTCAATTATAGTCCTATCGGTGTCTATCGTCATGCTGATTGGGTAGTGACTATGCGTTCACCGACTACACGTATGTGGGGAGCTGAAATTTATAGTAAGACAAGTCGTTTCAGTCGTTACCAGTCACATGGAACAATGGAAGTACTCTACAATGGAGCACTCAATAATTCCGGACTTCCTACCGGACCGGTCGGATACGATTGGAATGTAGCTCCGGGTGGCACAACCGTACACTATACTTCGTGGAAGGAGATGATGCCGAAAGGAAGTCTGACACAGCGTTTTGATCAGTTTACCAAAACAAAGAATTTTGCCGGTGCTTTGTCGTTTGGTGATTGTGGTATGTTTGCATGCGACTTCGATCAAGTGGATACGTGGGGAGGTCAGTGCTTTACTCCGACTAATTTGGTATTTAAGAAGTCGGTTTATGCGTTTGATGGAATGTTGATAGACTTAGGTTCAGGTATCAGTTCCTCTGGTAGTTATGCAGATAACCGCATTACAGCAACCAACCTTTTCCAAGAAGTGGGTAGCGATATGGGTGCACTTACAGTAAACGGTGGTACGATGGTTTCTGGTGATGCGGAGAAAAATTTGGCAACTGGTGAATCTCGTTGGTTTGTGACTCCCAAAGGAACTGGCTATTATGTCCCTCAAGGTAATGATGCAGTAGTGGTGAAATATGGTGAACAGGAAGGACCTAATGAAGACGGTAGTGATGTGGACAATCCGGCCAAGGCGATTGCGACAAAGGCCTACATCAATCATGGTGTAAAACCATCTGACAAAAACTATATGTTTGTAATGGTGCCAAAAACGACACCAGATGCTATGAAGTCATTGGTCGCAGAGATAGGTTCGGATGGTGGCAAGTGTTTCAGTATACTTTCACAGACTGACAAGTTCCATGCATTGACTTATAAACCGAAAAATATCACAGCTTATGCGTTCTTCGAAGCGGTTGACGATACCAAGCTTCCGGGAGTGAAATCGGTAGGTTCGGAAATGTTGTTGATGTATCAGCCAAACGATAATGGTTCTATCCATTTGGCTGTTTGCAACCCGAATTTGCGTCCGCAATCAATTAGCACGTCTTTAGGCGATTGGTTACCGGGTGAAACTGTAACTAGTATCACACTCGAAGGTGAATGGTATACTGATCAGAAAACCGAAGGATTGAAAATAAATGCACCGGTCAATGGACAGACTGTTATTGAACTGACGCTAAACCATGGTTTGCCTATACATATATATATGGGACCGAAGGGATTCACTTCTATTGGTTCTAACAATGCAGATGAAGCATGGATAGATGTTACTCAAATGGGTAATGACGTGCATGTGACATTGACCGAACAGGCAACAGCACCCACTCAGATTGAACTTTATTCAGTGGAAGGTGTGAAATTGTCGGAAGTGACACTTCCGGCAGGTGAACGTTCGGCTTCTATCCGTCTTCTGAATGAAAAAGCAGTGCAAGTACTTCGTATTGTCAATGGTGAAAAGGTGAATGTTGTGAAATGCATGAACTGAATTGCTTAGCAATGTACTGATAAATAAATTTTTAAAGTTGAAAATCAGGCCGACCGGCAAATTCTATCTTTTCTTAAAGAGGGATGATGTCGGTCGGTTTCTTTTTTCAGTTTTTTTTTGTTACTTTGTAGCCGGATGTAAACGTTGTAGCCGAATGTAAACGTTTGCTTTTTTCTAACGATTAGTTTTAAATAATAACATACTATGAATGAACTTTTAAATATTGTCGGACAGTTTCCTTTGGTAGGAACAGTTCAAGAAGTAAAACCATTGGGTACAGGACTTATCAATGACTCATATCGAGTCGTAACGAAAGAGTCTGATAAGCCGGATTATGTATTGCAGCGTATTAACCACGCTATTTTTCAAAATGTAGATATGCTGCAGAGTAATATTGAAGCTGTCACATCACATATCCGTTCAAAATTGGAAGCTCGTGGTGAATCGGATATTGATAGAAAAGTATTGTACTTCTTGCGGACGAAAGACAATAAGCGTTATTATTTTGACGGGAAAAACTATTGGCGTGTGATGGTGTTTATCCCTCAAGCACACACCTACGAAACCGTTAATGCTAAATATTCCAATTTTGCAGGACAGGCTTTTGGCGATTTTGAATCAATGTTGGCCGATATTCCTGTACAGTTGGGTGAGACCATTCCTGATTTCCACAATATGGAATTCCGCCTGCAGCAGCTGCGCGAAGCTGTTGAAGCAGACAAAGCCGGTCGTTTGAGTGAGGTGAAAGAGTATGTGGATGAGATAGAACGTTGTGCCGATGAGATGTGTAAGGCCGAACGTTTGCATCGTGAAGGTAAATTGCCTAAACGGGTATGCCATTGCGATACAAAAGTGAACAATATGATGTTTGATGATGAAGGGCGTGTGCTCTGTGTTATCGACCTCGATACAGTGATGCCGAGCTTTATCTTCTCAGACTTTGGCGACTTCTTGCGGACAGCAGCCAATACAGGTGCCGAAGATGATAAGAACTTGGATAATGTAAATTTCAATATGGAGATTTTTGAAGCTTTCACACGTGGCTATTTGGAGTCGGCTCGTTCTTTCTTGACGCCTGTTGAAATAGAAAATTTGCCTTATGCTGCTACGTTGTTCCCTTATATGCAGTGTGTCCGTTTTTTGGCTGACTATATCAATGGAGATACCTATTATAAGATTCAATATCCGGATCACAACTTGGTGCGTACTCGTGCTCAGTTTAAACTCTGGAAGAGTGCGGAAGCCTGTGTACCACAAATGCAGCAGTTTATAGAAACCTGTTTGTTAAAATAAGAAAGTTATGAAGAAGCTGATAGTAAGGAGAATACAGATATGCCCGGCCGAAGCAAAGTTAGTGCCGGAGATACTTGATGCTGAAGGGATATCGTTTCAACCGATTGATGTAATTAATTGGAAGGATTATCCGTATTGTCCGTCCGTCCGTTTTCGTATCGCACATACGGCAGGTGCCATATTGTTGCATTATCAGGTAGAGGAAGAAATGGTTCGTGGAAAATATACCGAAGACAACGGTTCGGTATGGACCGATGCTTGTGCCGAATTCTTTATTGCTCCAACCGATGATGGCTATTATTATAACATTGAAACCAATTGTATTGGTACAGTGTTGGTAGGTGCCGGATCGGGACGTGGCAATCGTGAACATGCTCCGCATGAATTGCTTGCTCGGGTAAAGCGTTGGGCTAGTTTGGGTAGAGAAGCTTGTGTACAAGAAGGGCCGGTGCGTTGGGAATTGGCATTGATTATTCCATACGAAGTGTTCTTCCGTTCAGATGTGAAATGTCTTGATGGACAGACCGTACGTGGTAACTTCTACAAATGTGGTGATGAGCTGAAGACTCCTCATTTCTTGTCGTGGAATCCAATTGCAGTACCCAGTCCCGACTTTCATCGTCCGGAAGCTTTTGGTGAATTGTATTTTGAATAGACCGATATGAGTGTGAGTTGAAATCATCGGATAGTCCGAGTGTCAACCGATATAAAAGGCGAGAGACTTATCTTTGTTTCGAGTGGAGCAGAGATAGGGCTTTCGCCTTTATTTATTGATAAATAACAAGGAATGTATTGTTACGTTTCTGGAAAAATGTATTTTTGCATCATGTTACGTAATCAAACAAATCCGTTTAAATCAGTGGCTTGGGTTGTAGCTTGCCTTGTCGCTTTGATTGTGGCGCATGCGTGCGCCAGTATTGGGCATCCCGATGGAGGACCTTACGATGAGATGCCTCCTAAATTTGTGAAAAGCAATCCTATGCCTGGAGCCTTAAATAATACCCGTAAACGAATTAGTATTGAATTCGATGAATATGTCCAATTGGAAAAGGCATCGGAAAAGGTGATTGTTTCACCACCGCAGCAGGTGATGCCCGAAATTAAAGCCAGTGGAAAGCATGTGTTGGTCAATTTGGTAGATAGTTTGAAGCCGGGGATTACATATACGATTGATTTTTCCGATGCGATTGTCGATAATAACGAAGGAAATCCATTGGGCGATTATGCGTTTACTTTTAGTACCGGGGATGTAATTGATACAATGCAGGTAGCAGGAACAGTGCTCGATGCTTCCAATTTGGAACCCGTGAAAGGTATCTTGGTAGGCTTGCATCAGAATTTGTCTGATTCGGCTTTTGTAAAACAACCATTCGACCGTGTAGCACGTACCGATAGTCGTGGGCATTTCCGGATTCGGGGTATTGCACCAGGCAGTTACCGTGCTTATGCGTTGAATGATGCGAACCGGAATTTTTATTTTGATCAGAAAAGTGAGATGTTGGCTTTTCTCGATTCACTGGTAGTGCCCAGTTTAGAAGTACGGATGCGAGCCGATACTATATGGAAAGATACAATTACTGTCGATACGATTGTAACGCGCGAATATACGCATTATTTGCCCGACGACTTGCTATTGCTTGCTTTCAAGGAAGATATCACTGCACAATATATGGTCAAGAATGAACGGATTGAACCCTATAAATTCTCGTTCTATTTTTCTGCTCCGGTAGATACTCTACCTCAAATTCGAGGGCTGAACTTCGATGCCGAAGATGCATTTTTGTTGGAACATAGCCTGAAAAATGATACATTGCACTATTGGGTGAAGGACTCGTTGGTTTACCAAAAAGATACGTTACAGATGGAAGTCCGCTATTTGGTAACGGATACATTGGGGAAACTGGTACCTACGGTAGACACACTTAGTATGGCTGCACGTAAGGTGATGACCTCTAAAAAGAAAAAGAAGAAAGGTGATGAAGAAGAAAAGGTTCCGGCTTTTCGAGTGAAAGTATCGGCTCCCTCCGTATTTGATGTCAATCGCAACATAGAATTATTGTTTGAAGAGCCTGTGGCTTGGTTCGATACGGCAGCTATTCGGTTGCAGCAAAAAGTAGATACATTGTGGAAGGATGTGCCTTATGCCATCGAAGAAGACAGCCTTTATCTGCGGAAATATCGGATTCGTGCTTTTTGGGAACCCGAACGCGAATTTGCTTTGCACATCGACTCAGCGGCTTTCCGGAGCTTATACGGCACTTGTACCGATAAGATAGAACAGAAGCTGAAAGTGAAGTCGTTGTCGGATTATGCCACATTGTATTGGAATATAAAAGGACTTCCCGATTCTGCCTCAGTCGTAGTGCAATTGCTCGATAAGCAAGATAAGGTGGTGAGCGAAGTGAGTTCCGAGGATGGGAAAGCCGACTTTTATTATTTGAGTCCCGGCAAGTATTATGCACGCTTGTTTGTAGACGAAAATAGAAATGGTGTATGGGATGCCGGAGAGTATGCAAAAAAACGGCAAGCCGAATCTATATTCTATTATCCGGGAGTGCTGGAGCTGAAAGCCTATTTCGAGGTGACGCAAGATTGGGACGTGAAGGCTGTGGCA
>DYCT01000089.1:3469-7627 GCA_019417975.1 Bacteroides sp. | reverse complement strand
CCCTGCTTAAAACTTTTTACACCTTTACCCAAACCTTTCATCAATTCAGGAATTTTGCTACCACCGAAAAGGAGTAAAATAATCAGTGCAATAACTAGAATTTCAGACATTCCCAAATTTAAAAAGAGTAAAACAGATTGCATCATATTCATTTCTTATATTATGTAACGTGTGCAAATTTACAAAAAAAATGGCATAGCACAAACAATATATTTGCAAAAGCACAAGACCAAGCCTATAAGGAAAAGACTTTTATTTGTTTTGCCATTCAAACAAAGTAACCTACCTTTGAAGTCGAAAAAGCAGAAATATAATATGAACGTACAAATAGAAGATAGTTGGAAACAATATTTACAGCCAGAATTTGACAAGCCTTACTTCGAGCTGTTAACCGATTTTGTCCGCACTGAATACCGACAAGGTACTGTATATCCACCGGGAAACCTTATTTTCAATGCATTCAACTTATGCCCCTTCGACCAAGTAAAAGTTGTAATCATCGGTCAAGACCCGTATCACGGCCCCGGTCAGGCACATGGACTTTGCTTCTCTGTAAACGATGGTGTCCGATTTCCTCCCTCGCTTCTAAATATCTTCAAAGAGATACATGATGATATAGGGACCGAACCTCCTCTCAGCGGAAACCTAACTCGCTGGGCAAAGCAAGGCGTACTACTACTAAATGCAACTCTGACTGTACGTGCTCACCAAGCCGGTTCACATCAACGTCGCGGTTGGGAAGAATTTACCGATGCAGCTATTCGAATCTTAGCCGAAAGGCGCGAACACCTGGTATTCTTGCTTTGGGGAGCTTATGCACAAAAGAAAGGAGCTTTTATCGACCGCAATAAGCATCTTGTATTAACTTCTGCGCATCCATCTCCCTTATCGGCCTACAACGGTTTCTTTGGGAACAAACATTTCAGTCGCACCAATGCTTACCTGCAAGCCCAAGGTCTGAAACCCATTGTTTGGTAAACAGAGCTGCAACATCAAGCATTAATACCACTTCACATTGCTGTTGACGGAATTATTACGCTTATCCCACTTCAAAGCATCAGCCAACATACTGGAATTGGCACGAATGCTGAAGTTATACGATTTCCATATGCCGAAAGGTGAAATACTGCACGACATATTGAAACAGTGCAAATCGCGCGTAATGGTCATCGTAGTCTGCGCAATACGTTTTGCTTCAAAGTCGTAAGAAGTAGAGAATGTCATATTCCATCGGTTGGCAATCTTCAAGTTGCCCGATCCACTCAACGTATGCACAATGCGATAAGGATAACGCATGCTTTTGATACGGATAGGCTTGGTTGTATTTTCGCGAATATTAAATGAATAAGAAAGGCTGAACGACCAAGGCATCTTGAAAGCCATGTAGCCATCATTATCTAGTTTGGCTTTCTCTGTCTTCTTCTTTGCAGACGGTTCTTCATATCCGTCCTTATCTCCTTCATTTTTTTTCGCTCTACGCTTTTCTTCCCTATCCTCTCCTCCAAACCATTTCTTCCAAGTATCATTATTAAAGGTATAAGAGAAAGAGGTTCCCATGCCTTGGAAACGACCAAAACGACCATACGACCATTCTGTACGGTCGCCTACCACTACATTGCCCTGCTTGTCGAATTGATAGGCATAAGTAGCAAACGAAGTATTAAGATTCAATGTATAGTTCTTGGTCAATTTCAAACGTAAGCTCATTGATAAATCGCTCCACGGATGTGTCTTTGCCGCAAAATTGTACGACAAGTTGGCCGATAAATCATCTATCAGACTAATTTTACGTACACCGGTAGAGTCACGTTCCGACTTCACCTTCATTTCTATATTATTAGACAGGCTAAACGAAACAACTCCCTGTTTCCCTTGTCCCGGATAACTGAACATTGCACCTTCATAAGGAGAATATTCCTTGGAACGAACCTCGCCATCAGCATCAGTATAAGTTACAGTCTTATAATATCCAAAACGACTGGCACTGAAATCGGGCGCTCCACTCAAGCTGACAGAAGGAGTAAGCACATGGCGAATCATCTGAATCTTGTCTCCAAACAATTTTTTCCATGGCTTATAAAAGCCATAAAGCTTGGTATTCATACTGACACTGGCCGAATAATTATAGACACGATAAAATCCATAAGTGGTATCGACCGGAGCTATGTCCTGACGCGAAGGGTCATAAGCCTTCTTCACCCGACGAGTGTACCAACGTGATGTATAATTAAAACTGGGCACCACATTGATATACTTAAACAATTGAAAAGTTGCACTGATAGGTACATTATGCTTCATACCGTTATTCCAGTCCTTAATCAGGTTCGACTTGAACAACAGATTGTCTTTCGTATGAATTTGATTATCCAACTGTCCGGTATAGCCAATTGATATTTTCTCATACCATCGTTCTTTACCGGCACGTTTCTTCCGGCGAAAAGGAAACTTCTTAGCCATAGAGATATTCAAACTTGGCAAAGTAACGGCTATAGAGGAGTCGCGCATGGTCTGCGCTATATTAAATGTACCCGATAACGTGACACCGGCTTCGGCAAACGTACGAGAATAGCTGATACTGGATGTCTTCGTGTTCTGTGCATACAGATTCGGGTTATAGTAGCTATCCAAATTAGAGCGTTCATAACTGCTGGTTGCAAAGTTTACACTCGCAGAAAAGGTACTATTGGGATTCGCTTTGGCATCCTGCCGATGTGTCCAAGAAATCTTAAAGTCTTTCGACTCCGAATAATCAGGCATGTTCTTATCTCCCGTCTTGGTAACCAAATAGCTAATGTTTACATTTCCTGAAAACTTATACCGCTTGCTATAATTGCTGGTTGCATTGAGTCCCCATGAACCTTTGGTAAATATTTCTCCTCGCAACGCCAAATCCATCTTATCACTAATGGCAAAATAATAACCACCATCGCGCAAATAGAAGCCACGGTTCATTTCATCACCGTATGTAGGCATAATAAATCCGGAAGAATATTTACTGCTGAATGGAAAGAAGCCAAACGGGATAGCCAACGGAAGAGGTACATCCTCTACCACCAAATAGGCCGGTCCGAATACAACATTTTTCTTAGGCTTTACCTTTGCCTTAGTCAACGCTAAGTAGAAGTGCGGATGGTCATGGTTATCACAAGTCGTGTACTTACCTCCCTGCAAATACAAATTGTCGTCAGCATCTTTTTTAGCATCGCTACTGGTCACATATCCATCACCTTGCTGAGTCACCACATTATTAATGAAGCCCTTCTTAGTTTTGAAATTATAACGCATAATTTCAGATTCATAGGGAGTTTCACCATCTTTAAACACCGGTTTCCCTTGCAATATTCCCAATGTATCGGCTACTCCGGTCGCATACACAGTACTGCTATCCATGTTCATCGTGATAACTTCGGCTGTCAGTTCTATCCGCTCATAATTCACCTTACCTTGTCCGTACAAATGTGCGAATCCTCCTTGCGTAAACACAATAGAGTCGTTGGCCTCATAGACTACAGGAGCGTCTAAAGGCTGTTTTTTATGAGGGTTTAAAGAGGTAGTGTCCGTTGCTAATGTATCAACAACCACCTTTTCTCCCAAGGTGGGTTCTATCCGTTTTCTCCTCTGTGCCCATGCCATATCGGGTATCAGAAGAAATACACAAAGCAATAAGAACGTTATACTAATTTTCAAATTCAATGGCGCCATCCACAATGCATTTACGCTTGTTCGGGCAAAATTACACATTCTCTACCAAATAGAGATACAATTCGACCAATTTATTATTTTTTATAGCTTATAGAAAGCGTTCACACCATCCTTTGAAACGTTCCACTCCTTCGTCGCCATATTTAAGTAGGCTTTCCAAAGCTTTGGCTACACTCTTTTCCTGATCGAGATGAGTCTTGGAAAAAAACTTGTCAGCAAAGCATACCACTTGCTCTTCCAGGCTCTGCGGACGCATATCTCGATGTGGGATAGGCAAGCCATTACGGACAATCTGCTCTAATGATATCCCGGCTCCGGTATGTCGTTCACATACTAAAGCATGACGCGGATATCCTTCTTCACGCAATAAAGCTGCACCTAAATAGCCATGACAGATATACGGCTTATCACCCCAACAACAGATACCGGGTGCATTGGTCTGAAAAATACCTATAT
>DYCT01000089.1:0-3459 GCA_019417975.1 Bacteroides sp. | reverse complement strand
GAACGTCTAAATTCAGCTCCGGATGCTGATTCGCTATTTCCAAAGCCTTGTCTGCAACCGACCGACTGTGAACAAGCAATATATGTTTCTGTTCATTCTCTTCCGGATAATATTTATCTATCAAGCCCAATGCATCCATATCTATTCTGTTTTGACTGATTCGGGAACAAAAATAACAATTATCCCCGACTTATCCGGTACAGCTTTATATTATTGTGAAGAAAGAAAAAGATAATCTCTTTTTAGCGTACAATCTTCCAATGTTTTATTCCATCCGGTGTATTGGCCACAACAACATAAGTACCCGATGAGATTCCATTCAGATTGTATACCTCACCTTGTACACGAACCAATAAGCGTCCGGACAAATCAAACAATGCCAACTGCTGTGCTCCTCTTACAATCAGTTTGTCTCCTTCCAAAACATAGCCCAAGTCCGAACGTTTGTCGGTTGCAGCAATGCACACCGAGGTTTCTTCTCGCATCGGGATATATCTTCCACACACATCAACAAACTTCATATTTGTTACAGAAACATTATCCCCACTAAAGAATACAGTCGGCTCCGTCAAAACGGCACCTTCTTCCGATAAAGCATAAAGGACGTAAGTAAAGTTTCCGCTTTCTCTATTTTGATGATAGGTACCATCTAACTTTTCCAGGATTTCTTCCGAAAAAGTCAATTCACCATCAGCTTCCAGTTGGAAAGCACCTATCGCAGAAGAAGAAGTAAACATCCAGACACCTTCTTTCTCCGAATAAACACCTTCTCCCATATCCGATGTAGGTTGCCAACCATTCAACAAAACATTCAAAAGTTGCAAATCGGCTATATCCACCACTCCATCATCGTTCATATCTGCCAAATCGGGTTCAGGTAAAGTCGAATATGACCCACTAATATAGGCTTCCAAAAGTCTAATATCTTTTATATCTATTACACCATCACCATTTACATCACCTTTCAAAGTAGGACGAGTTCCGTATGTATAAACCTGTATATCATCGATTGCTACAAAATTCTTATTCGTACTTGTATTTCGGAAAGCTATATAAATAGTCTTACCTCGATAGTTTTCCAATAAGACTTGTTGCGCTCTGTATTGATTCAACCTATCCGGTTGTGACACAAATACAGGCGAATCGGTAAAATCTGATATCTGATTGCCTGTTGTAGATACATAGACAGAATACTCGCCAGCAGCATAATTTGCATCGCTCAACAACACGTCGTGCCACCTCAAGAATACCAACCGAACATCATCGGGTATTGTAATTCCATTTGTAATCAACCAATCATCGGAAGTACCAACCGGGATGTATCCGGAGTGACTGAAAGCCAAATAATTTTCTCCCAACATAAGAATATTCCACGCTGTATTATCAGTAAAACCCAAGCCGGCAAAGTAATCAGCAGGAGTATTATGGTCATTGTCTATACAAGTAAACTGATTAACGTCGCGGGGATAAAAGTTCTCAAAAAACATAAGTGTTCTCTCTTCTTTATCCAACACCTCAAGTTCTCCTTGAGTACCGTCAGCAAACCAATAATATCTATCATTGCTTTTACTCAAAATTCCAACCCTATACATACCTGCCGGTACCGATGTTGTAATTGGCAAGTCAAGTGTAACAGTTAAACTATCGAACAACATCACTTCCAGAGAATCTGACGATGGATAGAACCCTTGTTCACCCAATGGGAACAAAGCGGCTACCAACACGCAAGATTCACTACCATGCATCCGATTCTTTACAGTAAATTTTAAGGAAGTCAATTCACCTTGAAAAACAAATTTATCACTTACAGTCGGATTGATTATTTCTCTCTCCATTATATAGTCATACTCTAACTCCAAAAGCGTTGCTTCCTGTCCTTCTACCTTGAAACGCCATTCCCTTCTGAATTGATATTGATAAGGAATAATAAGCGGAAGCCATTCTGCAGACTTTTGTTCTTTGAAAAGAATCTTCATTTTATAAATGCCATCGGCATAAGTATCCGGAATCGAAATAGTCAAAGGTACATCCATCCCACCAGATATACCATGTTCAAAAATCCCTTCGACAAGTTTCGATGGTAAAATTTCCAAAAGTTTATCATCTGTATCCTGATAAATTGCGAATGCAAACATTACATCCTCCAATGAGCGAGAAGATAAGTTATAAACCGCACTCAGATAAAACGGTATATCCTGACGTGATACTGTTGCAGTCTCACCTAAAAAATACGCTCCACCGTTGGCCAGTACCTGTTGTGCTTCGGATGCTGTATCCGTACCGTTAGCCGGCTGCATACCCAATACCATATCTTGATTAAATATATAGTTACCGGAGCCACCTCCAATACCCAAACCTGCAGGTGACATCACATTCATATCGAAATAGCCATCGAAAGCTCCTCCCCATCCCCAATTGATGTGAAGCTTGCCTTCAGCGTCGATACCATCACATATAAAAGCATGTCCGCCACCCGATGAAGAACCACAATACATCATTGGCCTACCTGCTTTTAATTCTCCAACAATCAGATTGACCCATTCAGTCGTAGAATACCAATCACGAAAAACAAACCGAGTACTCCGACTATAACCAAAATAGTTAACCAACGCATAAGGGACATCCCAAGAATAGGCGCCACTTGCCGAAGCGGAATACGACATATCGACAGCAATACCGGCATCGCGCATCAGTAAAGCTACAGCATTTCCTTGTTCTTCTGTATAGTAGCCACTTACATAATCGGTCAACATATTTTCCCAATCATAAACCGAATTACTAAAATCAGCACTTACCGTACCCACAGTTTCATTCGAATAGGAATGACTTCCTGACCCGCGTTCCGGCCATTTATGATAATACATCAATTGTGCATAAGCAGTAGCCACGCAACCGGTTACAGAACGGTTGCCTGTTGAAAGCTCTTGCGGACAAAAATTATTGTAAGGAACATCCTGATTCCAATGTGTCTTAACCAAAGGAGCAATAGGTTCAGTAATGACTTTTTGAATAGGCATCTTCAACATTCCAGATGCAGCCTGCATTTCTGCTATCTGAGCAGCATACGCTTCCAGATAAGCTTTCAAAGCGGGTGGCATAGTAGAAGAAGTGAAATCGCTATTGAATGAATAACCTACGACAGGAGGCATGGCATCATCACCGCTCACGATAACAAAACTCTCTTCATTCTGAAATACATAAAAAGGATTATCCTTATAATTGGCAAGTGAGGTCTGCAACGCCTCTTCCGATACGGATGCCAAAGAAGAAAGGCCAAATGTCTTTCGCATTTGTCCATTCGAGTACTGCAAGAAAGACAAAGCCTGTTGCAACGCCTTTTCTTTACTGACAGGATCAGCCCAAAGTTGCTGTCCTAAAAATCCTACAAACAGGATAAAAAAAGCAATCTTTTTCATAGTAGTAATGTTTTATTTGTTTTAACACTGCAATATATACATT
>DYCT01000088.1 GCA_019417975.1 Bacteroides sp. | reverse complement strand
TGAACGAACAGTCTATCGCTTGGAAAGTGGCAGAAAAGGCTGTAGAAGAAGGTGCTACCATTACACTATCCAATACACCGATTGCTGTACGCATGGGACAAGTATCTGCATTGTCGGAAAAGTTGAACTGTGAAGTGATTCCGGCAGATGCTACAAGTGTAGAAGATTTGGAGAACGTTTTCAAACGTTCGATGGAAGTTTTAGGTGGACAAATTGATTTTGTTCTTCATTCAATTGGTATGTCGCCTAATGTGCGTAAAAGACGTACTTACGATGATTTGGACTATGACATGTTGAATAAGACATTGGACATCTCTGCTGTTTCTTTCCATAAGATGATTCAAGCAGCCAAGAAAATGGATGCTATTGCCGATTATGGTTCTATTTTAGCCTTGAGCTATGTTGCTGCGCAACGTACGTTTTACGGTTATAATGATATGGCTGATGCGAAAGCTCTTTTGGAGTCAATCGCTCGTAGCTTCGGTTATATTTACGGTCGTGAGCATCATGTACGTGTGAATACTATTTCGCAGTCGCCTACAATGACAACAGCCGGTTCCGGTGTAAAGGGTATGGACAAATTGTTCGACTTTGCTAATCGTATGTCTCCGCTGGGTAATGCTTCGGCCGAAGAATGTGCTGACTATTGTATTGTGATGTTCTCTGATTTGACTCGTAAGGTAACTATGCAAAATTTGTATCATGATGGTGGTTTCTCCAGTGTAGGTATGAGTTTGCGTGCGATGGCTACTTATGAAAAGGGTCTTGATGAGTACAAAGACGAAAACGGTAATATTATTTACGGATAATTGTTTATGAAATATAAGGGTGTAGGGAATCTGCTTCCCTATAACCTTATTATATTATTATATTGATAAATCTGTTAGGATGGTAAATAACGGACATCGGTTTTATTTCAGATATTGGATATGGATATTTTTAATCTGTTTTTCTTCTTGTGTGTTTCAAGAAGAGAAAAAGGTGGTGTCTGCATCTAATCATGAAATCTCGATTGTTCGTTTTGACAAGTTGTTGAATGATTATGTCTCATTCAATAGCTTTTCTTCACTTCAGCGGATGAATACGGAATATCCGTTGGAAACAAAACTTCTCATTGAAAAGATTATAGACTTGGGCGAGGTAAACGATAATCATATTAATGAGAAATTGAAAGACTTCTTTTCCGACCCGATACTTCAGAAGTTGATGCACGATGCGATGCTGAAATTTCAGAATATGGACGATTTGGAGAAACAGTTTAACAAGGCGTTTCGAGAATTAAAGAAAGAGGTTCCGGGCTTAAAGATTCCTACGGTATATGCGCAGTTTTCGGCTTTGAATGAGTCGGTCGTAGTAACAGATAGTCTGTTGGGATTTAGTGTTGATAAGTATTTGGGTTCGGACTATCCACTCTATTCGCGATATTATTACGAATATCAGCGGCGGAGCATGAGACCGGAACGGATTGTGCCGGATTGTTTGGAGTTTTATCTCATTAGCCAATATCCTTTTCCTTTGGATGGGCGTCGCACATTGCTCGATTTGATGATACATTTCGGGAAGATGCATTATCTGATAGCTGATTTGCTTGATTTTCATTCTCAAGAAGAAGAGTTGGGCTATACAGAACAAGAGCGGTTGTGGTGTAAGGAGAATATAAAGTCCGTTTGGGAGTATATGTTAAGTAATGGACATTTATATGCTACCGACCCGATGATTATTCGTAAATACAACCAGCCATCGCCTTATACTGCTTTCTTTGGAGAAAGTGCGCCTGCTATGGTCGGTATATGGATGGGAACACAGTTGGTAGCTTCTTATATGAAAAACAATAAAAAGGTGACCATTCAGAGATTGTTGGAGACAACCAACTACCAACAGATGCTTACTGATTCGAAGTTTAATCCTTGATTATGATAGAAACTGCATTATATTTGTTGCCCGTAACATTGGGTGACACATCGGTCGAGACCGTTCTTCCTTCTTATAATAAAGAGATTATTTTAGGCATTCGTCATTTTATCGTGGAGGATGTTCGTTCTGCACGTCGTTTCTTGAAAAAGGTAGAGAAGGCGATAGATATAGATGCTCTTTCGTTTTATCCATTAAATAAACATACTTCATCGGAAGCTATTTCCGGCTATTTAAAGCCCTTGCAGGAAGGTTGTCCGATGGGGGTAATTTCAGAGGCTGGTTGTCCGGCTGTTGCCGATCCGGGAGCTGATGTTGTAGCGATAGCGCAACGAAAGAACTTGCGTGTGATTCCTTTGGTAGGACCATCGTCTATTATCTTGTCTGTAATGGCTTCGGGATTTAATGGGCAGAGTTTTGCTTTTCATGGCTATTTGCCTATCGAACCGACAGAGCGTGTGAAGCGTATAAAGCAGTTGGAACAGCGTATTTATAATGAGAATCAGACTCAGCTGTTTATCGAGACTCCTTATCGGAACAATAAGTTGGCGGAAGATATTTTGCGTAATTGTCGTCCGCAGACCAAGTTGTGTATTGCTGCCAACATTACGTGTGAAGGAGAGTATATTCGAACAAAAACGGTAAAGGAATGGCAAGGCCGGTTGCCCGACCTTTCCAAAATCCCTTGTATTTTCTTGATTTATAAGTGATGGCTATACTTATAGCTTCTTTTTAAGCACACTGTATTCTTCAGCATGGTATGAAGAGCGTACAAGCGGTCCGCTTTCCACTTGTTTGAATCCTTTGGCTAAACCGATTTCCTTATAGCGTCTGAATTGTTCCGGTGTGACATATTCGTGCACCGGATAATGCTTGTGGGTCGGTTGTAAGTATTGTCCGATAGTGAGTACCTGGCAACCGACTTTTATCAAATCGTCCATGAGTTCTTTCACTTCGGCACTCGTTTCTCCCAATCCTACCATGATGCCGGTTTTTGCCGGGATGCCGCTTGCTGCAATCTGTTTGATAACTTCCAAGCTTCGTTCATAGTTGGCTGCACTTCGCACATCAGGGCTGATGCGTCGGATGGTTTCCATGTTGTGCGCCATGATGTCCGGTTTCGCTTGAATCACTTCCTCTACCAATTCTTTTTTACCTTGAAAGTCAGGTACTAAAATTTCAATAGTAGTTTCCGGATTCAGTTCTCGGATAGCTTGGATGGTTTTTGCCCAGTGTGCAGCACTTAAGTCGGGTAAGTCGTCACGGTCTACCGATGTAATAACTGCATGCGACAATTTCATCAGTTGGATAGATTCTGCTACGTGGCGTGGTTCTTCCGGGTCGAGTGGCAACGGCTTACCGGTCTGTGTGTTACAGAACCGGCAAGAGCGTGTGCATATATTTCCTCCAATCATAAAGGTGGCTGTTCCTTTACCCCAACATTCACCCATGTTAGGGCAACGTCCGCTGCTGCATATAGTGTGCAGTTTGTGGGAATCTACGATATGCTTGGTTTGTGCATATCGTTCATTGGCTCCAATGCTGATTTTGAGCCATTCGGGTTTCTTTATATGTTCCATTATAGATTCTTTTTCATGAACTCAGATATCTTGTTGAAGAGGTGGTAGCGTGTGTTTCCACCAAAGATACTGTGGTTTCTGTTGGTATAGATGTGCATGTCAAATGGCTTGTTGAGCTGTACCAGGTGTTCGCTATATTCAGTGAAGTTCTGAATATGCACGTTGTCATCGGCAGTACCGTGGATGAGCAGCAGTTTACCATGCAATTTGTCGGCACGTGTAAATGTAGAACTCATCTTGTAGCCTTCAGCATTCTCCTGAGGTGTGCGCATGAAGCGTTCACCGTAGATGGTATCGTAATATTTCCAGTCTGTTACAGCAGCCACAGCAACTCCGGCTTTAAATACATTACTTCCTTCGCTGAGGCTCATAAGTGTGTTGTAGCCTCCGAAGCTCCATCCCCAGATAGCGATGCGGTCTTTGTCTGCATATGGGAGTGTACCAATATATTTAGCAGTCTCCACTTGGTCTTTCGATTCGAGTACACCCAGTTTCAGATATGTACATTTTTCAAATTCTGTTCCACGACCACCGGTACCACGTCCGTCTACACAGACCATGAGGAAGCCTTCGGTTGCCATGTAAGTACTCCAACTGATGCCATTGCGGTCGATGTCCAAACGCCAGCTGTCTAATACTTCTTGTGAACCTGGACCGCTGTATTGGTACATGATGACTGGGTATTTTTTATTAGGATCGAAGTGGAGTGGCTTTATCATCCATCCGTTCAGCTGTGTACCGTCAGATGTTGTAAAAGAGAATAAGCTCTTTTCCGGCAAGTCGAGTTTGCTTATTTTATCTTTCAAGGCCTGGTTGTCAATCAGTGTTTTCAGGACTTTACCCTTATTGTCGTTGAGTGTGACGACAGGAGGGGTATTCAGATTGTCGAAGCTGTTTACAAAATATTTCATATTGCTGCTGAAGATAGCTGTGTTGGTACCCACTTGCTGCGACAGTTTGGTCTTTTTGCCTTTGCTGTCTATTTTATATATAGCACGTCGTGTCGGACTTTCTTCGTTGCTTTCAAAATAGAATGTATTGCTCTTTTCGTCCCAGCCCAAGAACTTGCTTACTTCAAATTTGCCTTGTGTGATTTGTTTTTGTAATGTTCCGGTCATAGAATACCAATACAGATGGCTGTAACCACTCTTCTCACTCATGAATACAAAGTTGTTCGGATAGAATACGATGTTGTCGAGCATAGCTTCATCGAAGTAGCAAGGGTCTTCATCGCGTATGATAAGTTTGCATACGGTAGAGCGTGGGTCTGCAAAATAAAGGTCAAAACGATTTTGAGTACGGTTCAAGGTTACAATTGACAATACATTCGGGTCTTTGGTGAAGCGGATTCTTGGGATGTATCCGTCGGCATCAAGAGGCAAATCCATTTTTTTTGTTACACGCGATTTGATATCGAATGTATGCACACTTACGTTTGCATTTGCTTTTCCGGTTAGTGGATATTTATAAGAATAGGTGTTAGGATAGTCGGTGTATTGTTTCAAACGAGGATATTGTCCTTCGTAAAGCATGAATGAGTACATCGGTATTTGGCTTTCGTCAAAGCGGATGTAAGCCAACATTTTGCTGTCAGCACTAAAATCGAAGGCGCAATTGTAGCCAAACTCTTCTTCGTTAACCCAGTCTGGGATACCGTTCAGCACTTTACCGAATTCACCATCTTTGGTTACCTGCGATTCACTATTGCCATATAATAGTTTTACAAGGTGCAGGTTATTGTTGCGAACAAAAGCAATCTGCTGACCATCGGGTGAGAAGAGGGGGACTTGTTGAGGTCCGGCTTCGGAAAGCGGTTCCAATTTGTTATTCTTGATAGAGAATAAGTAAAATTCTGCGGTATACGAACGGCGATAGATATAATTGGTCTCTGTCTGGATAAGCAGACGGGTTTCGTCAGGAGAGAGGATATAGTTGTCGAAATATTTAAACGAACAGTTGCGGGCTGTTGTTACATCGAATATTGTTTCCAATTCTTTGCCGTCTTTAAACGAATACTTGGTGATTTTGGTTTGTTCGGCATTCATTTTTAAGAAGGTTTCTCCATCTGCCATTGGAGTGATGTTACCCATGGATTGCGGTCTGTATTTGCCACTTGTCACATCTTTTAGGGTGATGGTTTGTTTGCTTTGAGCAAATGTAGCCAATGCACATACACATACTAAGGTTAAAAAAGTTAGATATTTTTTCATTATCAATGTGATTTATTAGATTCAGCTGCGAACTTACATAAAATTCCCGTATTATTTCCTATTTTTGCGCAAAAAGATAGATAATGAGCCTATTCTTATATAAAGACTTTTCTACATATTTGCGAAACCAATTTCAGTGCAAAGTACAGAAGATATCCATTAATGCAGGGTTTACCTGTCCTAATCGAGATGGCACAAAAGGGTTAGGCGGATGTACTTATTGTAATAATCAGACTTTCAACCCGGCATATTGTCACACCGAGAAATCGGTGGCGCAGCAACTGGAAGAAGGACGCGACTTTTTTGCACGTAAATATCCGGAGATGAAATACTTGGCATATTTTCAGGCATATACCAATACGTATGGCGAGTTGGAGTCTTTGAAACAGAAATACGAGCAAGCTGTAGAAATGGATGGGGTAGTAGGGATTGTCATTGGAACTCGTCCCGACTGTATGCCGGATGCCTTGCTCGATTATTTACAGGAGCTTTCAGAACGAACCTATGTCTTGGTGGAATATGGTATTGAAAGTACGTGCGATGCCACTTTGTTGCGCATTAACCGTGGGCACACGTATGCCGATACGGTAGATGCCGTACAGCGGACGGCTGCCAGAGGAATACCGGTAGGAGGGCATGTCATTTTAGGGCTGCCGGGCGAGTCGTATGCCGACTTGATGGAGCAGCCGTTGGCTTTGTCGCAACTTCCTTTGACTACTCTCAAGATGCATCAACTACAGCTTATTCGGGGTACTCGGATGGCACACGAATACGATGTGAATCCGGCAGACTTCCATTTATATGAAGTGGATGAATATGTCGAACTTGTAGTGGATTATGTAGAGCGTCTTCGTCCGGATTTGGTATTGGAACGTTTTGTTTCTTCTTCGCCCAAAGAGTTATTGATAGCTCCCGATTGGGGCTTGAAAAATTACGAACTTACCGAGAAAGTAAAAAAAAGAATGAAGGAAAGGGAGTCTTATCAAGGAAAATGGTATGATTTTCAAGAAAAAATGAGTAGTTTTGCTGAATATTGTGAAAAACTAAAATAAACAACCTATGAACATACAAGGGAATGTATATTATGTGGGAGTAAACGACCGGGTAAAGCACTTGTTCGAAGGCCTTTGGCCACTCCCTTATGGAGTATCTTATAACTCATACCTGATCAATGATGATAAAGTGGCATTGGTCGACACAGTAGATGCTTGCTGTTTCGATGTCTTCTTGGAGAAAATCCGTCGTGTGATTGGTGAACGTCCTATTGATTATCTTATCATTAATCATATGGAGCCAGACCATTCGGGCTCTATTCGGTTGATTAAGCAGTACTATCCCGATGTAGTGATTGTGGGTAACAAACAAACTTTCGGCATGATTGATGGTTATTATGGCGTAACAGGCGACCGTTTGCAGGTGGCCGATGGCGATACCCTTGATTTGGGTCATCATCGATTGCGCTTTTACCTCACCCCGATGGTACACTGGCCGGAAACAATGATGACTTTCGATGAGACAGAAGGTATTTTGTTCTCTGGCGATGCGTTTGGTTGTTTTGGTGCGCTCAATGGTGGAGTAGTAGATACTGATATCGATACTTCAATCTATTGGAGAGAGATGGAACGTTATTATTCCAATATTGTGGGCAAATATGGTATGCCTGTGCAGCGTGCGATGCAGAAATTGCAGGGAGTAGATATTAAGGTTATTTGCTCTACTCACGGTCCTGTATGGAAATCGGAAATTGCGAAGGTGGTAGGTGTTTACGACCGTTTGAGCCGTTATGAAACCGAAGAAGGAGTTGTGGTGGCTTACGGTAGTATGTATGGACACACCGCTCAGATGGCAGAGATTATTGCCGAAGAACTTTCGGCTCAGGGTATTCGCAAGATTGTGGTGCATGATGTTTCTACAACAGATTCCTCTTATAT
>DYCT01000087.1 GCA_019417975.1 Bacteroides sp. | reverse complement strand
GGTGAACGTTTTTTCTGATGTGTAGGACACCACCCCATCCGATAACGGATGCAATATTTACAGAACATGACGACCTGCTCTCCTTGCGGTTTTTCCAATTCGAAGGCCGGCTTGATGCTTTGCACTCCATGCTCCCGATAAAAAGCAACCGACTGTGTGTTCATTACATTACCCAGATAAGTAAGCTCTTTCTGAGGGAACGCATGATTTGTCTCTTTCCGGACAGAAAGCTGACGTTGGAAACAGATACGCCGGGCCGCTTGCAGCTTTTCTACCGCTACACGCCGCCAGTCTGCCAACACCGATGAAGGTATAAACCAATCGGCAGACGTATGAATTTCTATTCCTCGCAACTCGAAAGGAGTATTCCCTAATTTACCAAGCTGTGTACGTAAGTTTTCAAGCTGCGGTGTACGAGCCGGCACTTTCTCTTGTTCAAAACATACTGTTACCCGATTATTGTCCTCATCTGTCAGTTCCAAAGAAAAGCCAAAATCGTTTTCGGCCAACACCATGTCGACAGCCAATTTCCGTTCGGCCGATGGTTTAGCCAGCAGACGTTCAAATTCCTGGTCGGCGTTCCGATATAAGACCGTCCGTGGCTTTACTTTCGGCATCTCCTGTGGATACAACCGATTGCTATCCACTCGGTTCACCCGGAATCCACACAGTTTGCCTTGTTCGTCAAGATAGCAGACTCCATCCCCATTGTTAAACGGTTTCACACCAGCCACAGTCAAGTAATTGCCGCGTATTTCTTTTACTGTACCCATCCGTTCACCCAGCGATTTCGGAGTATCAATCGAAGCGATATCCTCACCTCTCCCATTCAAAAAATAATGAGTAAATCCCCGGCTGAAACTTTTCTCCGGTTGAGGAGTAAACGTATAACGGCTCTTTCCCGACGAAGCCCGTTCGTATTCCGGACGGCGTTTCAAGATAGCATCCAGTTTCTGACGATAATATGCTGTTATATTTTTCACATAGGCCACATCTTTCAGACGACCTTCAATCTTCAACGAAGAAGCTCCCGCATCCAACAGTTGTTCCAAGCAGTCGCTCTGGTTCAAGTCTTTCAGCGAAAGCAAATGTTTATCACGCACCACCACTTCGCCATTAGCATCTACCAGATTGAAAGGCAATCGGCAGAACTGCGCACATTCTCCCCGGTTGGCACTTCGCCCGAAACAAGCCTCACTCACATAACACTGCCCACTGTAGCTTACACACAGCGCTCCGTGTACAAATACCTCCAATGGCACTTCACATTGCGAATGGATGCGTCGAATTTCTTCCAACGTCAGTTCTCGTGCCAGCACAACCTGCTTGAATCCGGCTTCTTTCAAGAATTTTACTTTCTCAGGTGTACGGTTGTCCATCTGCGTACTGGCATGCAACGCTATTGGAGGCAAGTTCAATTTCAGCAAAGCCATATCCTGTACGATGAGCGCATCCACCCCCACCCTATACAAGTCGTTTACCATTTGTTCTGTCTCCGCCAGCTCCTCGTCCTTAAGGATGGTATTCACCGTCACATAAATCCGTGCTCCAAACCCATGAGCAAACTCCACCAGTTGCGCAATGTCGTCCAGCGAGTTGCCAGCAGCAGCTCTTGCCCCAAACTTGGGCGCACCGATATATACAGCATCCGCTCCATGACGGATGGCCTCCAACCCACATTCCAAATTCTTGGCAGGGGCAAGCAATTCTATCTTACGTACCTTTTTCATCAGCCTATTTCGTTGATTCAGTTCAAGCACCAGCTCGATAGCCGGAAGTCCGTCTGACAAATTAAATTAAGTGGTATAAACTATTTTATGTAAATCAACAATCCGTGGCAAAGGTAGTGGAAAAGCACGGACTTTTAACTTCATTTCCAAAAAATGTTGTAGCTTTACACATTCAATTAACCTAACTATCTGTATTTATGAGACAACATACCATTTTGTCACTTGCCCTTGCGCTAACAGCCACCACTCTGCAAGCACAAACATCCTCTATTATACCTTTGGCCAACACCATTGAGATTACAGCAACCGATACACCCGAATCCATCATTCAGAAAGCTGCCCATGTAGTACCGACCTCCATTCAGCAGACCGCTATGGAGAAAGAGTTTATTGCATTTGTCCACTTTGGTCCTAACACATTTACCCGCATGGAATGGGGAACCGGAACAGAAAATCCACAAGTATTCAACTTGAAGGAAATCGATACAGACCAGTGGTGTGCCGCTCTGAAAGCCGCCGGCATGAAATTGGTTATCCTCACCGCCAAGCATCACGATGGCTTTGTACTTTGGCAAAGTCGCTATACCCGCCATGGTGTCATGTCGAGCCCTTTCCAAAAAGGGAAAGGCGATATTGTCAAAGAGCTGTCTGCTTCGTGCCGCAAATACGGACTGCAAATGGGCATCTACCTCTCTCCGGCCGATTTGTACCAGATGGAGCACCCTGATGGATTGTATGGCAATGGCAGTAAAGCCACCGAGCGTGTCATTCCTCGTGAAGTATCCGGTCAACCCTTCCGCAACAAAACGCAATTTAAATTTGTTGTCGACGATTACAATGAATATTACCTGAACCAGCTCTTCGAATTGCTTACCGAATACGGTCCCATTCATGAAATATGGCTCGATGGCGCTCACCCCAAGCAGAAAGGCGGACAAACCTACAACTACCACGCTTGGCGAGAAATGATAAAGACTTTAGCCCCCGAGGCAGTTATCTTCGGTCGTGACGAAATCCGTTGGTGTGGCAACGAAGCCGGGCATACCCGCGAAGCTGAATGGAACGTTCTGCCCTATACCGTCAATCCTGACACACTCTCCCACTTCCCGAATATGATGGAAGAAGATTTGGGTAGCCGCGAAAAACTCTATACAGCCCGCTTCCTCCACTATCATCCCACAGAAGTAGATACTTCTATCCGCGACGGATGGTTCTACCGTGACGACAGTCTGCAACGCATTCGTCCGGAAGAAGAAGTGTTCGACATCTACGAACGCAGCGTAGGAAACAACTCCATCCTCTTGCTCAACATCCCCCCAAATCGTGAAGGACGTTTCTCACCCACCGATGTCCAGGTATTGAAAGATACCGGTGCACGCATCCACAATACGTATGACACAGACCTGTTGCAAGGAGCCAACGGCCCTGCAGAAGTGCTCGATAATCGTCTTGACACGTTCATCCCCCTCGAAAAAGAACTAATCATCACTACTCCGGCACCCGTCACTTTCAACCGATTGATGCTACAAGAAGCCGTTGCCACTCATGGCGAACGTGTCGAAGCACATGCTATCGATGCCTGGATTGACGGTCATTGGCAGGAAATCGCTCAAGCCAAGAATATAGGCAACAAACGCATCCATCGCTTCCCCGATGTTACAACCGACCGCATTCGTCTACGTATTGAGGCTGCTCGCTTTACGCCTGCTCTCAGCCGTATTTCAGCCCATTACTACCAGAAGCCACAATAAAAGTGGAAAATGAGGAATGCTTTGTGCATATCACAAATTCTTGCTATTTTTGCATTAAATTCCTTTTTAGGGATAGAAAAAATAGCAAGATGCTATTCATACATGTTCATTCAATAACATTTTAACCATGAAACTGATAGAAACGATAGACGATGTACAACTAATCGGGCTTTGCTGCTTAGGACTTCTTTTCATCATCCAGCTGCTCTACTATTTCTGTCTCTACAACCGCATATACCGCCGAAGTGTCGCTTTACAAAAAGAGAAACTGACCTTCAACGAAGACTATCCTCCGCTCTCAGTTATCATCTGCGCCCACGATGCTTCTCAGGCTTTACGCCAAAATCTGCCTGCGATTCTAGAGCAAGACTATCCGCAATTCGAAGTGATTGTAGTAAACGATGACAAGTCGGAAGAGACCAACGACACCCTCACCCTGCTTGAAAATCAATATTCTCATCTCTATCATACCTTTACTCCCGATAGTGCGCGCTATATCAGCCGGAAGAAGTTGGCGCTTACCATTGGTATCAAAGCCAGCAAATATGAGTGGTTGGTCTTGACCGAACCCGAATGTATGCCTACTAGTCCCAATTGGCTACGTACATTGGCCCGCAATTTCACACCCGATACAGATATCGTATTGGGTTACGCACGCTATCAGCGCACAAAGGGATGGTTTCATCGTAAAGTATCGTTTCTTAACTTGTTTCTGTCCATGCGCTACTTAGGTATGGCTCTTTTACACAGACCATATATGGGTATCGGGCGCAACTTAGCCTATCGGAAACAACTATTCTTTGCCAACAAAGGATTCTCATCCCACCTCAATCTGCAGTTGGGCGACGATGACCTCTTTATCAATGAGAACTGCACCCATACCAATACCCGTGTAGAGACTCACCCCGATGCCATCGTAGAGATGCCTCCCGTGAGTTATCCGAAAGGATGGCGCGAAGAACGTCTCAACTATACTGTGACCTCCGGCTACTATCATGGCATCCACCGCTATGTTTTAGGAGGCGAGACCACTACCCGCATACTGTTCTGCTTGGGAGTTCCGGTTTTATTCATCTATAGCTTTCTGCTCCACTCTTGGGCAATAGCTATTGCCACAGGGTTGCTCTACTTGATTCGCTTTGCTACCCAACAGGTCGTTTTTCATCGCACCACTCGCAGCTTGCAAGAACGTCCGTTCTGCCTTACGCTTCCTCTCTTTGATGTACTACAACCCCTTACATCTTTAAGATACAAAGTGATTCGGCGTTTCCATCGCAAGAGCGACTTTCTGCGCAAATAGCAGCAGCAAACAGGCTTTTGGGGAGTTTTAGTTCTTGCCCTGTTTGCTCTGTTTATAGTCAGCCACCATTCCTTCGCAAATCCAATTGGCCAAAGCCTGTCGGTTGTCTGCCAAGATAAGGCGCTGCAAATCTTTCTTGTTCTGTATATTCCCCAGTTCGAGAAACACCGCTACCGGCTGTGTATTGCGCAACACATAGAGGTTGCGTGCACTCACCGTTCCACTGAATCCCCTTCCGGGCTGATGCTGTTTGTATTTCTGTTCGAAAGTCCGGCACAGCCGGTCGGCTGTCATCTTTCCGGCAGCACTACCCTCGCAATGGTAAAAGAATACATCCAATTGCTGCTTCTGACTACGGCTGTCCACATGAACAAACACGGCCCTCCTATACCCCTTTCCGTCTTGGGCATAGAACCGGTTCACCTCGTCGCACCGTTGTCGGAGTCGTTCCACCTGATTCAACGGTATTTTCTTCCCCATGCATGTCTCCCTACTACTGTTTTCCAAATACTTGGCATCTCGAATGCCGTCTTTTTCATCTTGAATCACGATATATGCTTTCGCTCCCCTTTCCATCAAGTTACGCGCCAGACGCAACACAATGTCGTATGCGTATTCATCTTCGTGCAACTGTCTTCCATGTGCGATGCCAATCGCACCCGGATCCGGTCCTCCATGCCCACTTACCAAGTAGAAGACAGCTCCCGACAGTTCCTGCGATTTCACTGTATATTTTTCCTGTTTCTTACCAAAAAGAGGTTCACGAAAGCCCTCATCCAAAGGTGGCAACACATAGTCCACCCCCAGTTTCAGTCCACCGTCGCTTGTAAATTTCCCTTTGTTCAGTTCTCTGAACACCTCATAATGCCGTTGTTTGGTACGTCCGAATCGTGCTAATAATTGGCTCACAGCTTCCCCGTTTTTGGGGCGTGCCGTTTCTACTTGCTGTGCCATTGTCCCAGCGGCCCAATTCAATCCCAAGAACAAGAACAGAAAAACAATTCGCATCGCCATGCCTATCTCCTCCTTAACGTGCCACAAACTCCACACGACTCCGGCACACCGTTTCTCCCTCGTTCTTCTTTACTTCTACATTATAAATGCCCGGTTCTTCCTCTTCCAGGCAGAATGCCAATGTATCCCCGTAGTAGCTTTCTGCCACATACGCCATCTCGAACCGACGGATACGCTCTTTTTCAAACTTCTCCATCGGAAACAAATCGAGGATATGCTCTATGTATTTAATACTGTTCACATGTCCGTTAATGTCGATGTCGCTATATTTGGTCTGATAGTTCACCACCTGCACCTTATCCCCCAACTTGATACGTCCCGGCTTCTCGATAGGACAATCTTTTTCCGCCACATAATCGGCAATACTTCCTCCATGCAATGTCAGCAAATCGGCTGGTTTGCGTGTCTCCATGCTAATCATTGCCCACACCGACCGTGCATAACCAAGCGGTTTCCCCTCTTTGTCTACAATTTCAAAATTGCGGTCGGTAAAAAGTCGATATACGTTCTCCACCCATGTACGTATACTGAAAGGCTCATACTGATACGGCATATCGTAAAGCTCCACCGCCAAGCGCGACAACACCCATGTATAATGGTTCTCATTCAGTGTAGCAATGCCAAATCCTCTGTCGGCTGCATGAAATCCCGCACAATTCAGCAAATGGTTTCCCAGCACGCTCATAGTAAGGTGTCCCGTAAAATCAACATGGAAAGGTTCTGCTACAAATTTATATTCTCCTACTTTCTCGTTCATATCCTTCATACTTTAAATCTTATTCGTTTTATCACAAATGACTTCAAATATACGAATTCTTTTCCGTTCACCGCATATAATTCAACAATTATCCGTATCTTTGACCGATTAAACAGATTATTAATTTAATTCGATAACAAAAGATGGATACACCCACCAACAAGTACATCACCGTATCTTATCAGCTTCACACCAAGCAAGAAGACGGTGCAATGATTTTAAGAGAAGAAACAACAGTAGAACATCCCTTCCAGTTCATTTCCGGTTTGGAAGTAATGATTCCTCGCTTTGAACAAGAAGTAGCCGCTTTGGAAAAAGGTGCTTCATTCGAGTTTATTATCCCTTGCGACGAAGCATACGGTGAATATTTCCCCGAAGGCGTACACGTATTAAAACGCAAAGATTTCTTTGGTGAAAACGACAACGACAGCAAGCATATCTTCGAAGGTGCTATCATCCCGTTGCTCGACAACGAAGGACATCAGCACAACGGTGTCATCGCTAAGCTGACAGCCGACGAAGTAACTATCGACCTGAACCACCCCTATGCCGGTAAAGACCTTTACTTTAGCGGAATCGTAGTAGAATCTCGTCCGGCAACCAACGAAGAGATTCAAGATATGATTAAGGCCATGAGCGGTGGCTGTGGCGGCTGCGGTGGTTGTGGTGGCGACTGCGAAGGCGGTTGTGAAGGAGGATGCGGTTGCGAAGGCGATTGCTAATCTTTCTTCTCCCAAATAGATTAGAAAAATAAAGGGATATCCCAACATCCCTTTAGAAAGATTTAAAGGTGCGCAACTTTTAGAGTTTGCGCACCTTTTTGCATACAACCCCTGCCTACCCTGCTCCATAGCAATCCGACAAATAGCAAAATGACAAAATGTACAAAAATGTATATTTATGCAGCGCGAGAATCGCGTATTTGCAAACAAAATGGCTTTCATTTTCAAATTCGCAAAATTTATTTCCATAAAGCACTGTATTACAAATATCTATGCAAAAATCGATAATTTTTGCTTCTTCTTTTCAGCCAAAAAACAAGGAGAAAACCGAAGAAAATTCGGATGAACTATAGGTGCGTTTTCAAAGTATCTTAGGATACTTGGCGAAGTATCTTAAGA
>DYCT01000086.1:4718-7705 GCA_019417975.1 Bacteroides sp. | reverse complement strand
GATAAATGCCCAAGTATCTTAAGATAAATCGCGAAGTATCTTAAGATACTTTTTCAGCTATCCTATAGTTACTGTTTTCAGAGAACCTTAAGACAAGGGATAGCAGATATCTAAAATCGTCTTTCCCCCTCATAAAAATTGTCCTCAAAACAACGTTTCAATCAAAGTAATCTGCCAAGCCTGCCATCCAGAAATTCAATCCAACTCTCCCCAAAATCCGAATCCTATTTTATATTATTAGGAAAATATTCCGCAAAGAGCATCATGACTCTATATTTTTTTTCGTAATTTTACCGATTCAAAGGCTCTTGCATTCAACGTGTAAAAGCCTCATGGGATAGAAGAAAAAAAACAACATATAAAATGAATCACAAATGGAATTATCAACTCCCTACACCAGAAGAGATTGAAGCGGCACATGTCCTCTCGAAGGAGATAGGAATACACCCTATCCTATGCCGGTTGCTGATTCAGCGCGGAATAACTACGCCCCAAAAAGCCAATAAGTTTTTCCGCCCCCAGTTAAGCGACCTGCACGACCCATTCTTGATGGACGACATGGACATTGCTGTAGAGCGTCTTAACTTGGCCATGGGAAGAAAAGAACGCATTCTGATTTATGGAGATTACGATGTGGATGGAACCACCGCAGTGGCATTGGTCTATAAGTTTCTGCAACAATTCTATTCCAACATCGACTATTACATCCCCGACCGCTACAACGAAGGATATGGCATCACCCACCAAGGTGTAGATTATGCTCATGAGACAGGAGCGACCTTGGTAATCGTGTTGGACTGTGGCATCAAGGCAGTGGAGGAAGTAGCCTATGCAAAATCGAAAGGCATCGATTTCATCATCTGCGACCACCATGTGCCCGATGATGTATTACCACAAGCAGTAGCCATCCTCAATGCCAAAAGACTTGATTCGCACTATCCTTACCCACATTTATCCGGATGTGGAGTCGGCTTCAAATTCATGCAGGCATTTGCTCAAAACAATGGAATCGAATTTCATCAGCTTACCCCCCTGCTCGACTTGGTTGCCGTCAGTGTAGCTTCCGACATTGTACCTATCATGGGTGAAAACCGCATCCTCACTTATCACGGATTGCGTCAACTCAATTCCAACCCAAGCGTAGGTTTAAAAGCCATTATCGACATCTGCGGGCTCAATGAAAAAGAGATAACCATCAACGATATTGTCTTCAAAATAGGTCCTCGCATCAACGCATCGGGTCGTATCCAGAATGGGAAAGAGGCCGTCGATTTGCTTACCGAGAAAGACTTTGCCATCGCATTGCAAAAAAGCAACTTGATAAACCAATATAACGAAACGCGCAAAGACTTGGACAAAAACATGACCGAAGAGGCCAACCAAATAGTGGAACACCTCGATGGTCTGGCCGACCGCCGCTCCATTGTGCTCTACAACGAAGACTGGCACAAAGGAGTCATCGGTATTGTTGCATCGCGCCTCACCGAAATCTATTACCGTCCGGCCGTAGTATTGACACGTACCGACGACATGGCTACCGGTTCTGCCCGCTCAGTATCCGGATTTGATGTATACAAAGCCATCGAATATTGCCGCGACCTATTGGAGAATTTCGGTGGGCACACTTATGCTGCCGGACTTTCCATGAAAGTGGAGAACGTAGCAGAGTTTAGTCAACGCTTTGAAGAGTTTGTTTCGCAACACATCCTGCCGGAACAAACCAGTGCAGTCATCGATATTGATGCTGAAATAGATTTCAAAGACATCACGTCACGGTTCTTCAACGACCTGAAGAAATTCAATCCCTTCGGCCCCGACAACCACAAACCCATTTTCTGCACACATCATGTGTACGATTATGGAACAAGCAAGGTAGTGGGCCGCGACCAAGAACACATCAAGTTGGAACTGGTAGACAACAAATCGAACAATGTGATGAACGGCATCGCTTTCGGACAAAGTGCACAGGCCAAATACATCAAGACCAAACATTCGTTTGACATCTGCTACTCCATCGAAGAGAATACCCACAAACGAGGAGATATCCAACTACAGATAGAAGATATCAAGCCTACTGAAAAAAACTGATATGCAGCATTATCGTTCCATCCTTAAACAATATTGGAACTACGATGCCTTCAGAGGTATTCAAGAAAACATCATCGAAAGCATCGGGTCCGGGCGCGATACGCTCGGACTGATGCCTACAGGTGGTGGTAAGTCCATCACCTTCCAGGTACCAGCCTTAGCCCAACCCGGCCTTTGCCTGGTAATCACCCCACTCATTGCCTTGATGAAAGACCAGGTACACAACCTGCGTATGCGTGGCATCAAAGCCACAGCTGTCTATTCGGGCATGACACGGCAAGAAATAATCATCGCACTGGAAAATTGCATCTTCGGTGATTACAAATTCCTTTATATCTCGCCCGAACGACTTAGCACAGAAATATTTCAGCAGAAACTTCAGAAAATGAACATCAGCTTCATTACTGTAGACGAAGCCCATTGCATTTCACAATGGGGGTACGATTTCCGTCCGGCTTATCTGAAGATAGCAGAAATACGCACCATGATTCCTAACGCACCGGTATTGGCCCTGACAGCAACCGCCACTCCCGAAGTAGTGGATGACATCCAAGCCCGATTGGCTTTCAAAAAGCCCAACGTGTTTCGAATGAGTTTCGAGCGGAAAAATCTGGCTTATGTAGTCCGCCTGTGCGAAGAAAAAGAGACACAGCTCTATAAAATCCTACGAAGCGTGCCGGGCTCGGCCATCGTGTACACACGAAACCGAAGACGTACCAAAGAAATAGCCGAGAAACTGACAGAAGAAGGATTCAGCACAACATTCTATCATGCCGGACTGAACCACGAGTTGAAAGACAAACGACAAACCCAATGGCAAAAAGGAGAATGCCGGGTTATGGTCGCTACCAACGCATTCGGTATGGGTATCGACAAGCCGGATGTACGCTTGGTTATCC
>DYCT01000086.1:0-4708 GCA_019417975.1 Bacteroides sp. | reverse complement strand
CCAAGAAGCCGGCCGAGCCGGTCGCGACGGACAAAAAGCATACGCAGTCATCCTCTGTTCCAAGGCAGACCAAACCAACCTAAAAAGGCGTATCACCGACACATTTCCGGAAAAAGAGTACATCCGCGAAGTATATGAGAATCTGAATTACTACTACCAAATGGCTATGGGAGATGGCCAAGGATGTGTCTACGATTTTGACTTAGAAGAGTTCTGCCGTCGCTTTCACTACTTTCCCGTTCCGGCCGACAGTGCTCTGAAAATTCTGACGCAAGCCGGTTATATCGAATATACAGAAGAGCAAGACAACGCCTCACGCCTCATCTTTACAGTTCATCGCGATGAGCTATACAAATTGCGCGAAGGAAATGAACTGCAAGAAAAGACAGTGCAAACCATCCTTCGAAGCTATACCGGAGTATTCTCCGACTACACCTATATTAATGAAGAAACCATCGGATTACGAAGTGGACTGACTCGGGCACAAGTGTACGAACAACTGCTGGCTCTGTCTCGCCGACGCATCATCGACTACATCCCACATAAAAAGACACCATTCATCGTCTATACTCGTGAACGGGTGGAAACCAAACGACTTTCCATCCCCCCTTCCGTGTACGAAGAACGTCGTCAACGCTATACCGACCGTATCCAAGCCATGCTGCAATACGTAGGCTCGGACAATCACTGTCGCAGCCGCCAGTTACTCAACTATTTTGGTGAAAAGACACACCACGACTGCAACCAATGTGATGTATGCCTTAGCAACAAAAAGACCAACAAAAACAACGATTTCGATGCACAATGCCAGCAAGTTCTAAAAATAGTACAAAAAGGCACCATCACTCCACATGCCTTGATGGAGCAATGCCCCCTTCCTCAAGAACAGCTTAACTCCTTGCTGACCTATCTGACCAACGAAGAAATCATCTGTCTGAAAGACGGCGAAATTATCTTGAAATCTTAAGATACTTTTTCTTACCTTTGCCCTATATTCGTCAACCCTTAAAGTAGACAACAACATTATGGCAAATTTTCTAAAATCTCTATTTGGCGGAAAGGCAGAAAGCCCCGAAACCGAAAAAGAAAAGAATAACAAAAAGAACTTTGAACTGTTCAAATTTGACGGAATGCGTGCCCAACGCATGGGACAGATGGATTACGCTATCAAATGTTACGAAAAAGCACTCGCCATCGACCGCGAATTCGAAACAATCAGCTACTTATCACAAGTACATCTGCAATTAGGACATCTTGAAGAGAGTATGCAACTGCTTAAAGAGATGGCAGAACTCGACCCCAAACTAATTGAAACATTCCTAAGCCTATCTGCCGTGTGCTTCATGCTGGAGGACTACCCTACCATGAAAGAATATGCAGCACATGCCATCGCCATCGATGCCGAAAATCCGATGGGCTACTTCTATCAGGCAAAAGCCGAACATGGTTTGAAAGATGAATTCAATGCCATTGCTCATCTGACACAAGCCATTCAAAAAAAAGAAGATTATGCAGAAGCTTATCTGATGAGAGCCGAAATCTTAACCGACATGCAGCAATATACCGAAGCTATACACGATACAGAAACCATCTTAAGCAACATGCCCGAAGATGAAAACGCCCTCTTGCTACACGGTAAGCTAAAAAACCTTACTGGCGACAGTGAAAGCGCCTATAAAGACTATACTGCGGTAATAGAGCTGAACCCTTTCAACGAGCAGGCACAACTGCAATTAGGAGGACTGTTTATCGAAACCAAGCAACTTGAAAAAGCCATTGCTCTGCTTGACGAAGCTATCGAAAACAATCCCAACTTTGCACAAGCCTATTTGATGCGCGGACAAGCCAAATTGCAAAAAGGCGATAAAAACGGTTCGTTGGAAGACATGAAAAAATCATTGGAGCTGAATCCGGATGCTGAAACAGACATCAGTGGACAATTCAACAACTTCAAAGATTTATATGCTAACATACCACTCTGATACTAGAAATCCCCACAACAAGCATCAAACCTGTTGTGGGGATTTATCTAATATCTTCCGGCAAACTATTTCACCTGAAAGAGTTCCTATTTGTCTACAGGAAAAGTCTTCGACAATATACTCCAATCGGCATCAGCTAGATGCGAATTGAATGCACAACGTGTTACAGTTGTTCCGTAATCGTCAGTAACAGCAAAAACAGCTACATACCAACCTCTTTCTTCTTCGGTAAATGTTTTCTTGAATGTAAATTTATTGCCTAAATCCTTTACCACATCAGTAACATCTAAAGCCAATTCAGAATCTTCCATATAGGTAGCCCAAGCCTGTGTTGGATTCTCTACCGGATACCTGTTGAGTGCATCTTCCCAAGCGGTCTCCTTCATAACAAGCATACGAGCTTTCTTGATAGCCGAAGCCTTGGTCTTTATAGAATACTGTATAGCAAGGTCGCCATTGTTGCACTGATGGTTGATAACATCCACATCGGGACAATCGTTAGCTGAGAGAGGCTTGATATGTACGTTCTCGACAGAAGCTTTTACCCAGTCACCATTCTCATCAACACCAAGTGCAAAAAACGAATAGTCGTTTTCTTTTTCAATGTTCCATGCCTTAAATTCGCTGCCATACGTCTCCCACATCTCAGTAGAGAAGCTCACACCCTGCGTATACATCAAAGCGCTATAGCCATAGAGACTAACGAACTCGTCGATACTGCGAGTAGAACCAAGCACCAAATGAAGCGAGTTGATACCTGCACCGGGCTTTACATCGAAATTGGGTTTACCGCTATCGTCTAAACCAAGATAATCCACGCTGAGTGTAGCACTGCTCTCGCCTGGATCGGCTGTACGCACAGCATCATATACTATATTACTGCCAAGAACATACTTGCCATTGCTCTCTACAAGGTCGCACACTACGACGTAATGTTTTTCGCCAGCAGCGATAAACTGTGTATTTCCTCCTATCGGTCTCTCACCATCGGTCATGGTAAAGTTGGCGTTTCCCACTCCATCAAAACCATAGCTACCCGACTTCATCAGTGTAGAGAACACACTCTTCAGTTCTGCATCTGTCATTTCGGAAAGCGATGCTCCACCGAAATACTGAATGATAAAAAGTTTCAAATACGACTCGCTGACGCACATCTGGAAATAAGGCAAATCGGCAGTCTTCGTAACGATGCTGTACTTCACGTAGTTCTTACCCGCTTTCAGATTGAGTATATCTACTTCTCGCTGTGCCTCTACACCCTCGGGACGTCCGAAAGCAATATAGTCTTCATCGCTCAGTTCTACTGTCGCAACCGTCTCTTCGCCTTTATTGAGGAATACCTTCTGCTGTGCCTCAGCGGTAGTGGCGAAAGCTACAGCGAGGGCAAATACTACTAATATAGTTTTTTTCATAATCTGTTTCTCCTTAACATTTTTAGAGTCGTATTACATTGCCTTCATAATGTCCCTTCAGAGCACCTTGGTACTTCTTTATGCTGAACACGGTGAAGTCTACTACTGCATTGGTGCTGACAAACGATAGTTTGGCATTACCACCAAGAGCCAAAGCATCATCTGAACTGCTGGTAGTGGACTGGCTGAATGTATCGCCGGCATACTTCACAGACACCTTGGCATTGTTTTCATCGCCAGAGAATCCGTGTACCTTATCATCATTGACAAAATCTTCGGGCATTGTCACTACGATATCGGCATCAGCCATACCTTCCAATGTTGTTACGTTTTCCTTCGAAGAAAGATAGATTGTATACATTTTTTCAGTTTCGTCGTACTTGAGTATCGCTGACTTCAGGTCGATAGGAGCCTCATTAGCCACAGTATAATTGCTAGGCACAACAAGCGAATACTCCATCGGAGTTCCCTCTACATAAACCACACTGAGTGTACGGTCAGCATTCGTTCCAAGATTCCGGATATCGATTCGAACATCATAAGTGCCATCCTCATTGTCGAGCACCGAAATTGTACCTTGCGCAGAAGCCGGATTGTCACTACTGATATTCACAATCTGTGGGTTATTCACATCGGTCACATTATCAACGAAGGTCAATTCATACTCTTGGCAACGACCCTGCACATCAAGTTCTCTACCATCCATATTAGACTGTGGCACGAACAAGCGTACGTAGTAGTAGCAGTTTTCAAGTTCGAGAGCACTATCAATATTACCCGGAGTGAGATAGAAGTTGATACCCTCAGCTTTCTGCTCAGCAAAAACAGCACGAAGTTCATAGCGCTCACCATCGACAGTAAAATGGTCTTCGTTTGGTATCACCTCTGCAAAACCACCTTCATACTGCGCAAACAAGGCTTCAACACCTTCTTGCGGCGTAGTCTCCAAACTTATGAAGAGCTGGTCATTATCAACACTTACACGCAACGAACCGTCTTTACAGTAATCTTCCCAATCAGACGAAGAAATAAGCAATGCTTCGTAATCATCATCTTCTTCATACTTATCAACATCCATAAACATTACCTGATAGAACTCGTTATCGCTATCGAAATCGGTTTCGAAGGTACTGAACGTGATATCTTTGCCAAACAGACTCGGCACAAGCGCAACCTGAAGATACTTACCGGCAGCAGCCGCTTCTTCCACTGTTTCACAACCTTCAAGCGAAGAAAGGATAATGGCATTATAATTATTTACTGTGGCGAAAACAGCCGACTTCACCTCAAAGCTCTCGTCGCCCAACTTAACAA
>DYCT01000085.1 GCA_019417975.1 Bacteroides sp. | reverse complement strand
GTGTTTCAACATCGGAAATGTAATACAGTTTATTATTTAGCAAAATTATAGATGAATACAGGCTTATTGCGTACTTATGGGGAGCATTATAAAGCTTTGCTAGTGTTGGGACTTCCCATTGTGATAGGACAGATAGGAGTGATTGTGTTGGGATTGGCCGATACATTAATGATAGGTCATCACAGCACAGAGGAGTTGGCAGCGGCTTCGTTTGTCAACAATTTGTTTTCACTGATAATTATTTTCTGTACTGGTTTCTCGTATGGACTTACTCCGTTGATTGGTGCACTCTGGGGACAACACAACTTGAAGGCTACCGGACAGGTGTTGAAGAATAGTCTTGCTGCCAATACATTGGTAGGCGTGATTCTATCGGTCTTGATGGGTGTGCTGTATTGTTTCCTTGACCGGTTGGGGCAACCCGAAGAGCTATTACCGTTTATCCGGCCATATTATTTAGTGCTGTTGGCATCGCTAATCTTTGTGATGCTGTTTAATGGCTTTAAGCAGTTTGCCGATGGTGTGACCGATACTCGTGTTTCCATGTGGATTTTGTTGGGAGGCAACTTGCTCAATATTGTTGGCAATTATATTTTGATTAATGGTTTATTGGGCTTCCCTGAAATGGGCTTGTTGGGAGCTGGCCTTAGTACGCTTGTATCGCGTATTCTGATGGTAGTTGTGTTCGTATGGATTTTTTTTGCTACGAACAGATATCCGGAGAGCAAGGAAGGATATCGAAAAGGACATTTGAATATGTCCGATTTTTCTCGCTTGAGTCGGTTAGGACTACCTGTTGCCTTGCAGATGGGAATGGAAACCGCTTCTTTTAGCCTGAGTGCTATTATGGTAGGATGGTTGGGAGCCATCGAATTGGCGGCTCATCAGATAATGTTGGCTATTTCGCAGATTTGCTTTATGATGTATTATGGTATGGGTGCTGCTGTTGCCATTCGGGTAAGCAATTATCATGGTACGGGCGATGTACATGCAGTGCGTAGAGTGTCGTATGCTGGTTTTCATCTCATTATGCTGATGGCTGTCGTTTGTGCTATCCCCATTTTACTCTTTCGTCATCAGTGGGGTGGATGGTTTACTGATAATGAACAAGTGGGCTTATTGGTTTCTTCCTTGGTTATTATACTGTTGATTTACCAGTTTGGCGATGGACTTCAGATTAACTTTTCCAATGCGCTTCGAGGAATTTCGGATGTGCGTCCCATGATGTTTATCGCATTTTTTGCTTACTTGGTCGTTTCGCTACCTGCCGGCTATTTCTTTGCATTTGTCATGGATTGGGGGCTTCCTGGCATTTGGTTGGCCTATCCGTTTGGATTGACCACAGCAGGTATTCTTTATTATTTTCGTTTTTATCGTAAAACAACTTAATATAAATAAGGTATGAAATTGCAGTCAAGGAGAACTAAACAGAAAGTGGCAGTTGGCTATTTACTGCTTATCGGTCTCTTGGCTTATGCGGTTTATTTCATCTCGAAAGAAATGGAAAGCTTGGCAGAACCTGAGACCTATGAAATGGAATTGGACGCTAAGCGTAAGCGTATGCGAGCTGTTTTGGTTAAACTCTATGAAGCAGAAGTAATCGGACAGTCGGTCAGCACAGGACGTATCTCGGATTATCCTTCCTATCATCTGACCATGAAGAAGGCTGTGACTGGTATTGATTCTTTGCGCCAGTTGACAGGCGATTCGCTGCAAAGACAACGTTTGGATAGCATCTCTTCGCTTTTAGTACGTAAGGAGCAGAATATGTTTCTGTTGCTTCGAGCTGTCAATGATACGACATTGGATGCTGCTTATATGCAGCAGGTAAATCTGATTATTGAGCAACGGGATTCTGTTGTTCATCAAGAACGGGTACAGACCAAAGTAAAGGTACATCAGAATTCCTATCAAGTGCAGAAGAAACGGAAAGGCTTTTTTAAAAGGTTGGCAGAAGCCTTTTCTCCGGGAAAGATGGATACAGCTACCGTAACTCATACCGCTCATGAATATGTGACAGATACCCTTACACAAGATTATAATCCGGGTGATACGGTGACCGATATTTTGCGCAATATTCAGTTGGAGTTAGTGAATAAGCAGCAGAAGCGAAGCGATATGCTTCGGAAACGTTCCAATCGTTTGCGGGCAGATGGAAATATATTGACGGCAAAGATAAACCGGCAGCTTCAAGTCTTTGAGCAGGAAGAGGAAGCGCAGTATCTTGCAAAACGGCAACAGCTGAGGCGTATTCGTTCCGAATCTGTACGTACGGTAGGTGGCTTGGCCATCGGGTCGGTGATATTAGCAGTTGTCTTCTTGATTTTTATTTGGAGAGATATTACGCGGAGCAATCGATATAGGCGAGAGTTGGAAGATGCAAAACGTAGGGCGGAAAACTTATTGGTGGCTCGTGAACGGTTGATGCTTACGATTACCCATGATTTGAAAGCACCGGCAGGAGCAATAATCGGATATGCCGACTTGTTGGACTATTTGCTGAGTGATGGCCGACAACGCGATTATTTGAACTCAATAAAGACATCGGCACAGCATCTGCTTAAATTGGTTGATGCTTTGCTTGATTATTATAAGCTGGATTCGAATAAGATGGAGATAACCTGTGTTTCTTTCCGTCCGGGACAGTTGTTCGATGAAATCTATACTTGTTTTGAGCCATTGGCTGTGCAGAAAGGGTTGTCCTTGCGTGTTGATGTCGAATCCGAACTTCGTACTGCTTCGTTTGTGGGTGCTCCATTTGCCATTCGGCAGATTATAGACAACTTACTATCTAATGCCATTAAGTTTACCTCCGAAGGAGAAATAGACTTGTTGGCAACCTATGAGCAGGGGAAACTACAACTTGTGGTGCGTGATACAGGCAAGGGAATCCCATCCGAAGGGCTTGACTCTATGTTTCAAGAATTTACTCGTTTGAGTAATGCACAGGGTGAGGAAGGTTTTGGACTAGGACTTTCAATTGTGCGGAAGTGGGTAGATTTGCTTAAGGGAGAAATGAAAGTTTATAGTCGGGTAGGTGAGGGCACACGTTTTCTGTTGCGTTTGCCTTTGAAACTTGCTTCGGGCGATGCCGAGAAAATGGAGAGCAAAACTGTAGAACCACAATTGCCTCAACTCAATAATGCAATTGCCGGTTTGCGAGTGTTGGTGGTAGACGACGATTTGCTTCAGCTTAAGTTGATTTCAGCCATGTTGCATCGGTTAGGAGCAGAGGTCGTAGTTACCGAACAGACCGATTTACTTTTGCGCCTTTTGAATGAAACCCCTTTTGATGTATTGCTGACAGATGTGCAAATACCTGGTATGGATGGATTTCAACTGCTGGAACAAGTACGGAAATCTGGTAAGTCGCAGTTACCCTTGATAGCGATGACGGCAAGAACAGATATACGGGAAGAAGACTTTTTGGAAAAAGGATTTAAAGCTTGTCTGCATAAACCGTTTACGATTGGTCAGTTGCTGCAGACTTTGGGCAGCGTCACTGGTCGGAAGAAGGAGAATGTCGCCGAAGGCGCAGTTGCAACCTCCGATTCAGAATTACATCTGGAGGCATTGACTGCTTTTTCGGCTGATGATAAAGCCGCGGCGACCGAGATACTTCGTTCGTTTATGGAAGATATACGCTCTGGTTTACAAGAGTTGGATGAGGCTTTGGTTGCTAAAGATGCAGTTGCCATTTCTGCATTGGCACATAAACTGCTGCCGTTACAACGGATGGTTAACGCTAAAACGTGTGTTGCAGCCCTTCAGTGGTTGGAAGAACAGCGTAACGAACCTTTTTCTGTAGAGATGGAGGAGTATACTTGCAAAGCTGTCGATGCTCTTCGTGAAGTCTTGGAAAAGGTGCGTAAACAAGTAGAATCGTGTTAAAAAATAGTCGGGTGCTGTTCCTCTTTTAAAAATAGCAGTACCTTTGTGTCACGTATCTAAAATACCGATTGGCAAATGAGTGTTTCCTTATTGATAGTAGAAGACGACATCACTTTCAGCTTGATGTTGAAGACTTGGCTTGGCAAACAAGGGTTTATAGTTGAGACAGTGAGTAGTTTATCGCGTGCGAGAAAAATGCTTGCGGAAGGGAGCTTTGAACTGGTATTGTCCGATCTCCGATTGCCTGATGGGGATGGTATTCATCTGCTCCGGTGGATGAATCAAGTAGGCCATGTGTTGCCTTTTATCATTATGACTGGTTATGCCGACATACAGACAGCTGTTGAAGCGATGAAGTCGGGGGCGAGCGATTACATTGCCAAACCTGTTAATCCTGCTGAACTGCTTAAGAAGATAAAGGAAGCGTTGCAGGAAAAATCAGCTCCTGCTAATATGCCGGATAGCCGACCGAACAAGAAGAAAGGAAATAATATCGAGGAAAAAGACAGACATGAGTCAGCGTCTCATTTCTTGGAAGGAGAGAGCGATGCTGCACGGAAGTTGTACAATTATGTCCGTTTGGTAGCTCCTACCAACATGTCTGTACTTATCAATGGAGCCAGTGGGACGGGTAAAGAATATGTGGCACATCGCATTCATCAATTAAGCAAGCGAGAAGGAAAACCGTTTGTAGCAATCGACTGTGGTGCTATCCCGAAAGATTTGGCAGCATCAGAGTTCTTTGGCCATATGAAAGGTTCTTTTACAGGAGCCTTGTCGGATAAAACCGGAGCTTTTGTCTTAGCCAATGGAGGAGCTCTCTTCTTAGATGAAGTGGGTAATCTGAGTTATGAAGTGCAGGTACAGTTGCTACGTGCTTTACAAGAACGACGTATACGTCCGATAGGAGGGACTCAAGAGGTGGCTGTAGATGTGCGACTTGTATCTGCTACGAATGAAGATTTGCAGATAGCCATTGAAAAAGGACAGTTTCGTGAGGACCTTTATCACCGTCTTAATGAATTTACCCTACAGATACCGGAGTTGCGCGAGCGTCAGAACGACATCCTTCTGTTTGCAAACTTTTTTTTAGACCAAGCCAATCTGGAATTGGGCAAGCAAGTGTCTGGCTTTGATGTCAAGGCACAAAGCGCAATCTTGGCTTATGCTTGGCCGGGCAACTTGCGACAACTGAAAAATGTGGTAAAGAGAGCTACCCTATTGGCGCAACACGATTATATTACTCCGATAGAATTGGGATTGGAGCAACAAGTCTGCCATGCATTACCGGAGTCATTGGCGTTGCATCAAAGCAATCGTGAGAAAGAACAGATAATGGAAGCTTTGCGGCAGACACAAAACAACAAGAGCAAGGCTGCTTTACTTTTAGGAATCGACCGAAAGACACTTTACAACAAGCTGAAGTTGTATGATCTTATTTAGTGAATAAGGTTACAATGCACCCATGTGCAAGATACATAAAATAGATTCCAATCTTTCTATGACTGAAGGGCTAAGGCTTTCCAGAGTGCATCATCGGGGATAGGTGCTTCTATCTCGATAAGTTGTTTGGATACCGGATGGATAAAGTTTACTTTGTGTGCTTGCAGGCTGATGCCTCCGTCTGGATTTGAACGAGGGAAACCGTATTTTAAATCGCCCTTAATAGGACAGCCCATTTTAGCCAACTGACATCTGATTTGATGATGGCGACCTGTTTTCAAGTCTATTTCCAGTAAGAAATAATTATCGGAATGAGAGATGAGTCGGTAGTTTAGTATTGCTTTCTTACTCCCCTTCACCTCCTTGTCGTAAGCAAATGATTTGTTTTGCTTCTCATTGCGCGTCATGTAGTGTATCAGTTTTCCTTCAAGGTGTGGCGGACGGTTTTTAACGATGGCCCAATAGGTTTTGTGTACTTCACCGTCTTTAAACATTGTGTTTAGGCGCGACAAGGCTTTGCTGGTCTTGGCAAATATTACCAGCCCACAGACCGGACGGTCGAGTCGGTGTGTGACACCAACAAAAACATTACCCGGTTTTTGATACTTCTCTTTCAGATACTGTTTTACCAGTTCTGAAAGAGGAGTATCTCCGGTTTTGTCGCCTTGAACAATTTCAGAGCTGTTCTTGTTGACAACAATGATATGATTATCTTCGTAGACGACCTTCATTTTTTACATATTCATACCGCCATCTACTTGGATTACCTGTCCGGATACGTATGAAGACATGTCCGAAGCAAGGAACGTAGCGATGTTGGCTACATCCTCAGGAGTACCGCCACGGCGCAAAGGAATTTTCTTAGCCCATTCAGCTTTCACTTCGTCAGAGAGCTTGGCAGTCATGTCTGTGATGATGAATCCCGGAGCGATAGCGTTGGCACGGATACCTCTGGAACCCAATTCCTGAGCGATAGATTTAGCCAAGCCAATCATGCCGGCTTTAGAAGCAGAATAGTTGCATTGACCGGCATTGCCATGAACGCCTACTACAGAAGCCATGTTGATGATGCTACCTGCTTTCTGACGCATCATGATAGGAGTACAAGCATGGATGAAGTTGAATGCTGATTTCAAGTTTACAGCAATCACAGCATCCCATTGAGCTTCGCTCATACGCATCATCAAGCCGTCCTTTGTGATACCGGCATTGTTTACCAATACATCGATGGAACCGAATTCTTCTTTGATTTGGTTTACAACGGTTTCTGTTTCAGCAAAATTAGCAGCATTGGATGCGTATCCTTTAGCTTTAACGCCAAAAGCTTCGATTTCTTTTACAGTGTTTTCTGCATTTTCATCAATTACCAAGTCGGTAAAAGCGATGTTTGCTCCTTCTGAAGCAAATTTCAGTGCGATAGCTTTACCGATACCGCGAGCAGCTCCTGTAACGAGGGCTGTTTTTCCTGTTAATAATCCCATATTATTCTTTATTAAAAGTGTCCTTTTCCGGTTCTCTTCTGCCGAGTGCTCCATATACGATGTGCTGAACGTAGATATGTAGCTTTTCATCGGGGATGTTAGCACCTATTTGTCCGCGAATGTATGGTACTTCGATACCTTTCACACAATAGTGTATGATGTCGGCTGTCACATTAATGTCATCGATATGGAATACCCCTTTTTCTTGACCTTCGGCCAAGATACTTTTGATGAGAGTAATTTCTTTGGCATCAAATTTTTTGCGGACTTTTTCCACTCTCCAGATGTCTCGGAAGAAATTAGCACGCAGTGTGCCGTTGCGATATACTGCTTCTTTTATGGCTTCCAAACGGGCATAAATCATTTCCACGAGCTTTTGGTCGGGAGATATATCTTTTTCAGCCAATTTTTGCAGACTTTGTTGCAACATGTCGAGTTCCTGTTCCACTACAGCGACGTAGATTTCTTCTTTGCTTTTAAAATAGGTATAGAGCGTGCGTCTTCCTTTTTTAGAAGCAATGGCTATGTCGTTCATGGTTGTGTTTTCCACACCCATCTTGGCAAATAATTGCCGTGCTACATCTACTAATTTGGCTCTTGTCTTGGATACAGTCATTTTTTGAATTATCTCGATTGCACAATGCATTAAAATTTGAGCAAAAGTACACTTTTTATTCTTTCCATACAACTAAAAGAAAAAAATATATTTAAAAGGTGTAAACAAGAAAATCTATATCTTTCTGTATATCAATTTGATATAGCTGTATGATTATTTTTAGTTGAAAAATATCTATTAAAAAGTTTGCAGGTTAAAATAAAAGCTGTACCTTTGCACTCGAAATCAAAAATAAACATCGCGGAGTGGAGCAGTTGGTAGCTCGTTGGGCTCATAACCCAAAG
>DYCT01000084.1:444-7735 GCA_019417975.1 Bacteroides sp. | reverse complement strand
GCGCATGAATGAGGCTCAATCCTTCAGGTGTTACATCCGAAATCAAGAAGCGTTTACGGACTGGTTCCTGTGGAAATTGCTCTTCACCGCTTTCTGTTCGTTCTTTGCGGCTCATACTCATCAGTTCATCATACTTGGTAAGAGCCTTTTCAAAGACTTGATTCTGCTGATAGTCATAATCAAGAAACGGTTTCATCGCAAAGCTAAGCGGATGGCTTTTGTTCGCTCCCGGTCTTCCTATCAATGCCATATACAGGATAGGGCTTTCTATCCAGCCTTGCTTGATTTGGGCAAGGTGCGTGTTGCCGATGCCCACCGCTATTGCCGTAAGGATAGCAGCGGCAATGTAGTCAGTAGGGTAGTTATGGCATTTGTGAACTTCACTGATGATGCGTTGGATTTTTGTCGGGAATATGCTGACCGGAAAATCAGTACCAGCCAATCGCATACTTAAATCAACCGTTTCGTCAATGATGGACGCCGGATTAATAGAAGATGTATCCATAGCTATATCCATTAAAATTTCACTGACGATTTGGGCTTATGACGGACACCGCCTTGCATATTGGCAAGCATTTCTTCGTATGTTTGTTCGGAAGTCTTTCTACGCCCGTTCTCAATCCAAGCCAGAAGTTCGTCCTCGTAGAAATAGAGCTTCTTACCTTTCTTATAGGCAGGAAGCAGCCCCTTGCGTACCAAAGTATAAATGGTAGGCTTGGCTTTTCTGATGATACGGCAAGCATCCTCAATTTCAACCAACACGTGTTTGTCTGATGCAGGTGGTTGAAGTTCCGACACCATTCTTTTCAACTCGATGACCTGTTCGGTCAGATAACCTACCGCCTCGGGCAGCTTATCAAATGTTACTGTTTCTTTTTGCATACGCCAATCGTTTTTAATTGTTCGACGGCAAAGGAAACAGGTGTTTCAATGGTGGAATCATTCACCAAAATATAACTGATGAATAACTTTTTGATGTAGTTGGTAGAACAATTGCGAAGATTTGTATATCTTTGCGGCGTATTAGTTCTTTGATAGACTGAGAAGGCTTTGGAGACTAAATTATGCTAAAACCTAAAGCGAGCAATCGCACCAAGTCATTGGTAAAATGGGGCGGATATAGTTTTGAAGTATGGCAGAATGGAGATAAGAACATCTCATATAGTTCGTTCATTATTTCCGATTGTCGATATATGTAAGATTCGTATCTACTTCATTATTTTGTGTCCATTTTTTAGGCACGTGAAAATAGAGAGTACAATGGAAGACAATGTCTAAGCATATTTTAGTTAGGTCATATTGATTTTAGGCACGTGGCAATATTGCCCGAACTAAAATTAAATGCTTATGACTAAAAAAAAGAAGAAGCCTTCAAAGAGAGGGAAGAAGGCTAACAAAAATTCCCTCCATTGTTCTCCAATGATTGTAACACAGGAGAAGAAGATAAAAAATTTGGCAAAATGGATTAAAGCCATTGCTGAATTTATAAAGGCATTGATTCAATTATCAAATGCAATGAAGCCTTTGATAGAATGGTGCAAATCTTTTTTTGAATTGTTATAATCAACTCTCTAATTTCTTTTTTTTGATGATAACAAGCGAAAAATATTTACTATATATACTGGGTGTTAATAAGGAACAGTTGGATTACTTGTTGACACATATAGAAGATTATTATTATTCTTTTGAAAGAGTAAAATTTAATAAGTTTACTGACAAACCAAAGAAGAATAGTAGTGGAGAAATTGCCACTAGACAAATAAACTCGTCTAAAGGAAAACTAAAAGAGGTTCAAACGCGTCTTTATGATTTTATGTCAAAGCAAGTTGAAATTCCTCAATATGTTTATGGTGGTGTTCTGAGGAAAGATGTGTATAAGAGACAGGCGTAATGCTCGTCTTCATCAAGGAAATAAATATATATTTACGACAGACTTGAAGTCATTTTTTCCATCAATTTCTCATAAGCAAGTTTTTCAAATGTTTCTTCGAGAGGGCTGTACGCCTGCTATAGCAAGAATATTAACTAAACTAACTACTCATAAATATCAAGTTCCGCAAGGTATTCCAACCTCAACTTTAATTGCTAATTTGGTATTTAAACCCATAGGCATGGAAATTGACCAGTTAGCAAAGGAGCATCATATTAAATTTTCAATGTTTGTTGACGATATAACTTTATCATCTAAAGTTGATTTTAAAAATCTAGTACCTCAGTTCCTTGCAATCATTAAAAAGTCTGGATTCAGAATCAGTCACAAAAAGACACATTATCAAACTAAAAATCCTATTATAACAGGTGTAATATGCCAAAACAACCGACTTCTTGCTCCTTTGGGTTATAAAAAAAAGATAGCAATACTATCCAAGCAACTCTCAACGCACGAATCTATAAAGAATAAGCTACAAGGAATAAAAGCGTATTTGTCAATAATTGAAAAATCAAGTTCGCTTTGACTATTTATGTTGTCATTATATGTGGTGATTTTATGCTATTCTCCTATCCAATTTAATCTTGCATACGGATTCCGTGTGCGACATTTTACGTTCAATGGTAGATATTTCCGAATCACTGAGGGTATGGGCAAATACCCTCTTTATAAATGTGGCAGTCTGTAAACGTGGTTTGCCGAATGCCTTACCGATATTCCATCCAAAGTGCATAATGTCGATGGTCTTTAATTGAGAATCTACCTTTATAGGTTCGACTTTAGGCAAAGAATCTGATAAGTAGTATTCTGTAACATATCCACATAAGCGATTAAGGTCAGTTTCGTTAAGATAGAGAACCAAAGTTTGTTTTATATATGTGAGAACTTTATCTAATTTTTTTTGCGATGCTCGTTCTTTTTCAGCCATAGCGGTAGCGTGGTATATCTCATATTCTGTTGGCTGGCTGGATTCTTCTATGGGAGTATTATTGATAATAGAAGATGTGGCTTCATTCTTTGGAAGCTCTGTACTGTCTTCATTGGATTCTGAAAGCGAGAGAGTAGAAACTTCTTCTGTGGTGTCAGATGGAGTTTCATTTTCGATTTCAGATTCTGAAACGATAGATTCTATATCTGCTGCACTTTCAATAACTTCATGATGTTCTATTGGAATTTCAGCTACCACCGTTTTGTTGCGATAGCTCTCAAATCTCATAAAGCATCTTTCTATTGTTGGGGAAAGGAGTTGTCTGAATGCTATTTGCAGATTGAGATAGATTGCTCCAATGACAATAGAGCATACTACAAGAATAAGGTAGCTGCTGAACTCGTCCCAACCATAGTGAAGTACGGTCTGACGGGCTAAAACACCAATGATTGCGATTGTACCAAAAACAATCAGATGCAATGTTATATGTTCTATCTTTCTCTGTTCCATAGTGAGATGTATTAATCGTTTGTGTGCAAATATATAGGATTAATTTTTGAGAAAATCCATAGTTTTGCTTGTTAATGGGCTTTTGACGATATATTTCATCACTTTTCACCACGTTACACTCCTAATAATAAGCGTATTGCAAATTTCTTGTTTTTGAATGAAAATAGTTGGGTAAATAGACTTGTGTATCTTAAAAACAGAAATTATCTGCATCATTTGGGGTGAAACAATGCAGATAATCAATAGGGTATAGAGATATAGCTTATTAGCAATACAATGTATGGTTTGTACCCTTGTTGAGATATAAAAGGATGTTGTAATCTTGATTATGAGCGACTTTGTTTATTAGCCATTCTCTGAATACTATGGAATGTCCGGTGTCTATTTGATAAGATAAGGCTACAACCATATCGAGATTATACACATCGGCATTGTTCCCATTCTCCAATTTGATGTACTTACAAACTTCGTGGCTCTTCAAAATATTGGTTTTCAAGATTCTCTTGATTGCTGCATGGATAGCTCCAGCCGTTGTATAAAACAAGTCTGCAAGTTCCCAAGTGGTCATCCATACTTCGCCATCAGAAATATGGATGCCTAGCCCTTTGTTGGTTATGATTCCTCGTTTCATAGTTACAATTTACTTGAGTGATATTTTATTGGCTGTTTCTCGCTTCTTGGAATTGACCAAATCGGCATATATTTGAGTTGTGGACACGTTCTTATGCGTTAGCATCTTTGATACTGTGTAAATATCTGTACCTAAGGATATTTGTATGACGGCATACGAGTGACGAAATCCGTGGAAGGTTATCGGTTTCGTTATTCCTGCCTTTTTGAGCCAGCTTTTCAGTGGGTAATTAATCATACTTCGCTTCAAATCCTTGAAAACCTTGCCTGTTCCGGGTGTGCCGCATAGTTCGTAGGCTTCGTAACTGATGGGGAGTGTCGCTTCCGTCTGGGTTTTCTGTGTTCTGATACGCAAGCAATAGCCTTGGTCGGGAGCAATGGTAAAGTCTTCCCATTGTAGGTTGAGAATGTCACTGATACGTAAACCTGTCAGACAAGCGAATAGAGAAGCGGCCTTCAGAACAGGGATGTCGCAAGGAGTGGCTGCGAGTTGTTTCACTTCATCCAATGTCAGATACTCTTTTTTCACATCTTCTGGCTCAATCTTATCAAGGTAATCATTGATGTTCTCACGAAACCATTTGTCCCGATAGGCAATCTTCAATAATCCTCTGAAAGTAGAGTAGTAGCCGGATGCCGAATTGAGGGACATGGGTCGGTTGCTATGTTTGAGTTGCTTGGCATTCAGCAAGTATTCACGGAATTTTTTGCATAAGTCTACATTTACATCGCCAAAGGTACATTGTCCCTTGACGAAGTTGTAGAAATGCTGATAGACGAATTGCCATTTCTGGTCTTTGTTCCGACACATCTTCTTGAAATAGGCGAGGAAATCGGCTTTTTGCTTGGTCTTATCCAAGAAACCAAATTCTTCATTGATGAGTGATTGTACCCGGATGCAACGGATAGCCTCTGCCTTGTTCAACATATCGTTGTTGAACTCCCGTTCCATTTCGTTTTTGGGGTGGGCATAGATGTAGATACCGAGGTATTCCCTGCGGCTCATCTGCATCGTTTCGGGGTTACGGACTGCCGGATAATAATCCAGATACAAGGAGATTCGATTATTCCGAATCGCTCTCTGACGAACTGTTACTTTTGTACACGTGTGTGACATACTGTTTAATATTTAGAGTTTTACATTTGTTTGGTGCAAAGGAATAGAGTGATTCAATGGTGGGTACATTCACCGATAAATAACTTATTCAATCTTTGGGGCGGCAAGTAGTTTATCCAATTCAAGTTTGGAGATAAGCGTGTATTTGCCTTTCTTGACCTTGTGGATATTATGGTACTTCGCATAATGATAGAGCTGGTCACGAGTAAGATTGAACTTTTCCATTGCTTCGGCCACCGTATAATATTGTGGTTCTTCGGGTGCTGCAATGCCCTTAGCTATATCTACATGCTTCTTGGAATAGTACACTATGATTCCCTCTTTCTTCTTCGGAATGGCATTCTTAGAAGCGAAACAGTAGATGGCGGATAAGGTCATACTGAATTTTTCCTGCATTTCCTGTGTGCTATACCATTCGGTAATGTCAGGATTTGGGGCTTTCTTGGCAAAGTAAGCGTCCATGTGCTTCTTGCTCCAGTAGGTCTTGCCACGATTGAAAGTTCGAGGGATATTGTTCTTCTTGGCTACCACAAATATCCATGACTCGTTTACATGGTATTTCTCTTTCACTTCTGCTGTGGTGTAGAAGTCGGTGATAGGGGCTTTTTCTTTTAACTGTTTGTTCTCTGTTTCTGGAACAATAAAGTCTGTCATATCTTCTATGTCAGCTCTACGAACAAGGGTTTTTCTTTCAAATCGGATTACCTTGATTACTCCATTGCGGATATAGCGATATATAGAAGTACGCCCAATGTTTAATAACACGGCTACTTCTGACGGAGTAAGATACTCCTTGTTCAAATTAGGAGGTGTCTTTATGATTTTCCCTAATTCGTGTTGCAAACTTTCAATACGCTGTTTCCTAACCCTGTCTTTATAGGCAAGGTTGACACATCGGTGAGAACAATACTCCGTGGTGCTCTTATGGGCTGTGAAAACAGCATTGCACCACTTACATCTTTTCTGAATGTCGATTTTACTACTCATTATTTATCCGTTTATTTCGCCAAATCTGTTTCATCGCGTACCACCACGTACCATGACGTACCAGTGTGTCCACGACCTTTCCGACCTAAAATCGGAGAGTAACAAGCGAGCAACAAATACGGTACAAAAATGAGCTGAAAAAGCCCTATAAACGATAATCATCGCTTATAAGGCTAAAAAGAAAGGCGTTCAAAATGAACGCCTTAATAATCATTGATGATATATACTAATCGTTGGTAATCACTACCTATTTCCCGATGCAAAACCTCTCAAATATATTCCCCAACACCTGGTCTGTTGTGACTTCTCCAACGATGTCTGAGAGGTGGAAGATGCATTCTCTTAAATCTTGGGAGATGAAATCTCCGGAAAGGTTGGTGGATAAGCCTTCCTGAACACGGTGGATGGAGTCGAGGGCATGGGTTAGGGCTTCGTAGTGACGGATGTTAGTGACGATGACGTCGTTTGAGGATAAAGAGGGGATATGAGCAGCTTGAATCAGGAGATCCTGTAACTCGTCGATATGCTCTCTTTTCTTGGCCGATATGAAGATCGATTGCACATTATCGGGAAGGTCGGTTGGTTTAAACTGACGGTCGGTGAGCAGGTCGGCCTTGTTGAAAACGAGGATTAGCTGTTTCCCTTCCGAGCGGGGCAGTATCTTTTCGGATAATTGGGCGATCTGTAGGGAGGCATCGGCTGCATCTATCATCCAGAGGACAATGTCTGCTTGATCGAGCTTCTGGAAGGTGCGTTCGATGCCGATACTTTCGATCGCATCGTGCGTTTCTCGGATACCGGCGGTATCAATGAAGCGGAAAGTGATCCCTCCGAGGCTGACTGTGTCTTCGATAATGTCACGGGTTGTACCGTGGATATCGCTGACAATCGCTTTATCCTCATTCAGCAGGACGTTTAGCAGAGTCGATTTTCCGGCATTTGTTTCACCTATGATCGCAACAGGAACACCGTTCTTGATTGCGTTTCCTACACTGAAAGAGTTGGCCAAACGCGATATAACGGTTTCGATATGGGTTGCCAACGTGCTAAGTTCACTTCGGTCGGCAAACTCCAGTTCCTCGTGGTCGCTGAAATCCAGCTCCAGTTCCATCAAAGAAGTGATATGCAAAAGTTGTTCACGTAAGTTCTTTAATTCATGACTGAACCCCCCGCGCATCTGGTTTAATGC
>DYCT01000084.1:0-434 GCA_019417975.1 Bacteroides sp. | reverse complement strand
AATGCCAAACGGTGCTGGCCGGCTGAAGTCGAGGCAATCAAATCGGCGACCGCCTCGGCTTGACTCAGGTCCATCTTACCGTTCATGAAGGCGCGTTGAGTATATTCGCCGGGGAGGGCGGAGCGGCAACCGCTTTCAATCAAAAGTTGCATGATCTGCTGCTGGATATAGACGGAACCGTGGCAAGTGATTTCTACCGTGTCTTCGCCGGTAAAAGAATGAGGTGCACGGAAAAGGGCGACTAACACATCGTCTATGAGTTCTTTATCCCGCCTGATACTACCGTAACGCAGTGTATAAGCTTTCTGTGACAACAGATCTTTCCCTGTTATACGCGGTACGAATATCGTGTTGCAGATTGCGATTGCTTCTGGTCCGGAGATACGGATGACGGCAATTCCTCCAGCTCCGGGGGCAGTTGATACGGCGCAGAT
>DYCT01000083.1 GCA_019417975.1 Bacteroides sp. | reverse complement strand
TTGTAATACAATATATTAATTAATCACATATTTATTAACGAAATTTATTATGGGAAAGAAAGTTGTTACCTTAGGTGAGATTATGCTGAGATTGTCTACTCCGGGCAATACTCGTTTTGTTCAGTCAGACTCGTTTGATGTAGTTTACGGTGGTGGTGAAGCCAATGTTGCTGTCAGCTGTGCAAACTACGGACACGATGCCTATTTCGTAACAAAGCTTCCTAAACACGAGATTGGTCAGTCGGCTGTAAACGCATTGCGCAAATACGGTGTGAAGACTGATTTCATTGCTCGCGGTGGTGACCGTGTGGGTATCTATTATTTGGAGACAGGTGCTTCTATGCGTCCGAGTAAGGTGATTTACGACCGTGCTCATTCTTCTATCGCAGAAGCTGATGTTTGCGACTTCGATTTCGATGCAATCATGGAAGGTGCTGACTGGTTCCACTGGTCGGGTATTACTCCTGCTATCTCTGACAAGGCTGCTGAATTGACTCGCTTGGCTTGTGAAGCTGCAAAACGTCATGGCGTGACTGTTTCTGTTGACTTGAACTTCCGCAAAAAACTGTGGACAAAGGAAAAAGCTCAGTCTATCATGAAACCGTTGATGAAGTATGTCGACGTATGTATCGGTAACGAAGAAGACGCTGAACTTTGCTTGGGCTTCAAACCGGAAGCTGACGTGGAAGGCGGTAAGACAGATGCTGCCGGCTACAAAGGTATCTTTAAGGCTATGGCCGAAGAATTCGGATTCAAGTATGTCATCTCTACTTTGCGCGAATCGTTCTCGGCTACTCACAACGGCTGGAAAGCGATGATTTACAACGGCTCTGAATTCTACGAATCAAAACGTTACGACATCAACCCGATTATTGACCGTGTAGGTGGTGGCGATTCATTCTCTGGCGGTATTATCCACGGCTTGTTGACTAAGCCTAACCAGGGCGAGGCACTTGAGTTTGCTGTTGCTGCTTCTGCTTTGAAACACACTATCAACGGTGACTTCAACCTCGTTTCTGTAGAAGAAGTTGAGGCTTTGGCCGGTGGTGATGCTTCTGGTCGCGTACAGCGCTAATCGCATAGATTTTCTCGTCTGCCGGTAGGCATGACGGGCAGACGGGAAAGTCGTTTTCTAAACAATTCCCTATAGTTCAATCGAAATAGAAAAAATAAAATGGCTAAGTTTGATAAAATAGCTGTGTTGAACAAAATCGGTTCAACCGGTATGGTTCCTGTATTCTACCATAAAGATGCAGAAGTAGCAAAGAAAGTGGTAAAGGCTTGCTACGAAGGTGGTGTACGTGCTTTTGAGTTCACAAACCGTGGCGACTTTGCACACGAGGTGTTTGCCGAAGTAGTGAAGTATGCTGCTAAGGAATGCCCTGAGATGGCGATGGGCGTAGGTTCGATTGTAGACCCTGCTACTGCTTCTCTGTATATCCAGCTGGGTGCAAACTTCGTGGTAGGTCCGTTGTTCAATCCTGAAATTGCAAAGGTATGTAACCGTCGTCTGGTGGCTTATACTCCGGGTTGCGGCAGTGTATCAGAAGTAGGTTTCGCACAGGAAATGGGTTGCGACCTCTGCAAGATTTTCCCGGGTGATGTACTTGGCCCGAAATTGGTAAAAGGTCTGTTGGCGCCGATGCCTTGGTCTAAACTGATGGTGACCGGAGGTGTAGAGCCGACTCAGGAAAATATCACTTCTTGGATTAATGCAGGTGTATTCTGCGTGGGTATGGGTTCTAAACTGTTCCCGAAAGATAAGGTAGCTGCTGAAGACTGGGCATACGTGACCGAGAAATGTAAGGAAGCGCTTGCTTATGTAGCAGAAGCTCGCAAGAAGTAAAATTATGCAGCCGAGAGGCTGCTTATCTCCTTTTGTCGGGGGAAATCCACGATATGAAGGTTGACTATCATTTTGTTTAAAGGTGTTTTTAAAGGTGACGAAACCATTGGGGCAACTCTATTTGAAAGAGTTGTTCCGATGGTTTTCTTTTTTATCGTAAGTCGATGATTTCGGCCGAAGGATATTGGCGGGCATCAAACTCAAACTGTTGGTTGGTAAGCGACTGTTGAGTCTGGTATGTTTTGATGGTGAATCGGCTGGTATACCCATTGTTTTGCATCACCTCGATAAACAGGGTGCGGTATGTCTTGCTATCGATATACAAGGTGATGGCTGCAATGTCGTACTGTGGCTTGAGTGGTGTGAGTATAATCTCATGAATGGGCTGCTGCTGAAACTGTTTGTGGCTGCCCAAAGCGCAGTTGTAATTCTTCCGGTAGTTGTTGAGGATGAGGTAGGGGTTGATGCTGAACAGCTCCTCTTGCGACGGAGTGCTTACGTTTACCTCTTCCGAAGAGGACAGATAGCTCCATAGGGTAGAACCGTTGAACCAACTGCTCGCTTCGGGGGTGTGTAGGGCAAACCTGTTTGCTTTGATGCAGATATGCCCCCGGCTGTTGCCTTTCTGTCTTCCTTGCAGCAGGAATTGGGCGGAGAAATCGATACGGATTCCTCCGTCGTGATTGAATACAGACGACACTTTGTTCATGATTTCTTTGGCATTGGGTTGCGCCAAAGAAGCTGTGTATATTCCTAAAAAGACAATGAAAAGCCAAATTGTTTTTTTTGTCATGACTGCAGATTGTTAAGTTTCATTTCCAAATCGGTTTCGTCCATACAGTATACTTCGCGAGGCTTGGCTCCTTGTAGCGGGCCTACGATGCCGGCTTTCTCCAGCTGGTCCATCAAGCGTCCGGCACGGTTGTAGCCTATTGAGAACTTACGTTGTATCAGCGAGGTGGAGCCCTGCTGATGGACAACAATCAGGCGAGCTGCTTCTTCGAAGAGCGGGTCCAGTCTGTTCATGTCAACATCGGCGGCACTTCCGCTATCGGCAGCATTTTCGTCGATATATTCAGGCAACATGAATGCAGTGGGGTAGCCTTGCTGGTGGCTGATGTAATTGGTGATGTTTTCCACCTCAGGGGTGTCGACAAAGGCACATTGCACACGCACCGGGTCGGCTCCTTGCAGGAAGAGCATATCGCCTCGACCGATGAGCTGATTGGCTCCCGGACGGTCCAGAATGGTGCGGGAGTCCATCATAGAGGATACGCGGAAAGCTACACGGGCCGGGAAGTTGGCCTTGATGGTACCGGTGATGATGTTGGTGGTAGGTCGCTGGGTAGCGATAATCATGTGGATGCCGACTGCACGAGCCAGCTGGGCGATACGGGCGATAGGCAACTCCACATCTTTGCCGGCTGTCATAATCAAATCGCCAAACTCGTCGATTACGACTACGATGTAGGGCATGAATTTATGTCCTTTCTCGGGGTTGAGCTGGCGGTTGATGAACTTTTCGTTGTATTCCTTTACATTACGTACATGTGCTTTCTTTAACAAGTCGTAGCGAGTGTCCATCTCCACACATAGTGAGTTGAGGGTATTGATAACCTTTTTTACGTCTGTGATGATGGCCTCTTCGCCATCCGGAAGCTTGGCCAGAAAATGTTTTTCGATATTCGAGTAGATGCTGAACTCCACTTTCTTCGGGTCGATGAGTACGAACTTCAATTCGGCAGGATGCTTCTTGTAGAGCAGAGAGGTGATAATGGCATTCAGTCCTACTGATTTACCCTGACCGGTAGCACCGGCTACCAGCACGTGTGGCATTTTGCACAGGTCCACCATGAATACTTCGTTGGTGATGGTTTTACCGAAAGCGATAGGCAGGTCGTAGGTCGATTCCTGGAATTTCTTTGAACTGATGACCGACTGCATAGATACGATTTTAGCATCCGAGTTCGGTACTTCGATACCAATCGTTCCCTTGCCCGGTATCGGTGCAATGATACGGATGCCAAGTGCTTTCAGGCTAAGGGCGATATCGTCTTCCAACCCGCGGATCTTAGATATACGGATTCCCGATTCGGGTGTGATTTCGTATAGTGTGATGGTAGGACCTACGGTCGCTTTGATGGTCTTGATTTCGATACCAAAGCTGCGAAGGATGCTGATGATTCGGTTCTTGTTTTCGTTCTGCTCGTCCATGTTGATGGTCGGGTCGTTGTTCTCGTAGTGCTTCATCAAGTCCAACGTGGGATAATGATAGTCCTCCAAGTCCAGTTTAGGGTTGTAAGGAGTCCGGTTTGGGCCACTGTATTCTTCGTCTTCCTCAGTACCTCCGGTTTCGATGGTAATGTCCGGCTCTTGCGGTTCGCCGATGGCTACATTCAGACTTAGGGCTTGTACAGAGGCGGGCATGATATTGGGCTCTACCGCAACTTCTATCGGGTCTTCTTCCTCCTGCTCTTGTTCTTCGGGTTGCTCCGGTTGCAGGGTAGTGGGCTCTTCAAACTCGACGATGTGTGGCTGAGGGTCTTCTATGGTGATGGTTGTATCTGTCTTCTCCGGTTGGGCGTCAGGCTCGTTTGTGCCATCGGTTTTCTTGTCGGTGGTCTTGTGAGGAAGGCGCAGACGAAAAGCCTTACGGATGACGGAGATGGTCTCATGGCTGAGGTAGATGAGGAAACAGATGGCTGTGACAAGCAACAGCAGCCAAAGTCCGGGTGCGCCTACTTGCGACATCAGCCAAAGACTTACATTATGACCATGCATACCTCCCCAGCAGATGAAATCGGTTTGAGACCATTGTCCGAGTGAACCCAGCATGATGGAAAACCAGACTGTGAGTAAGCTACAAGAGACAAACCATTTCCATATCTTTCCTTGATACACTTTCATCAGATGAAGTCCGGCAGAAATCAAAAAGATGATGATGAAAAATGATGCGACACCGAAGCAGCCGTTTATGAGGTATTCGGCCATTTGGGCACCACGGGCACCGGCATAGTTGCTCACTTGATTGTCGGTGGCAAGCAACTGTTCGGCTGTATGATTCTCAATAATGCTTTGGTCGGCAGCCCCTGTAAAGAAAAATGAAATAAAGGCAAGAACCAGATAAACACCAAAAACTACTGTAAGCAAGCCGATGATAAAATTGATGGTGTCGTTGTGAAACAGTTCTTTGAATTTACTAAAACGAGGCTCTTTCTTTTCGTTGTTTTTATCTGTTTTCTTTTTCGTCATGAGTAGTAAAAAATAGTTGTTTATACTGCAAATGTACATGAAAAAGGTGAATAAACCTGCTAAATCAAATCCTTTTTTTGTGCTCGGCCGGATATGTGAAAGCGATACACGTGTTTCGCTGTAGGTTTTGTTCGTTTATTCCGGAGAAATTAATAACTTTGCAGGCAAAATTGATTAGAATATGAAAGAAGATAAGCAGGTCGTCTTCGACCGCAATACAGTGGAGTTTGTCACTGTAGCCGCTGAATATTGCGCTTTCTTGGAACGTTCGGAAGGCATGAAGCGTGCGGGGTTTGTAGACACCATGTTGAAAATATTACCTCTGCTTTATATCAAAGCGCAAATGTTGCCTTCGGTGGAACAAGACGAAGACAGCATTGTGGAGAACTTTGTGAGCGAGGACGATTATGAAGTGATTCGTCTGACGGTGGCATCCATCATGGCCGGTAAAGATGATTATCTGGAGGTGTTTATGCAGGATATGCAATACAGTGATACGCCGATTACAGCTACCATTTCCGAAGGATTGGCGGATATTTATCAAGACATCAAAGATTTTGTAAGTGTCTACAAGTTGGGATTTGAACAGACCATGTATGAAGCAGTGGCCCGTTGTCGTGAAAACTTTGAGCTGTATTGGGGGCAGAAGTTGGTGAATACACTTCGTGCACTTCACGATGTGCGGTACAATGTGCGTGCAGATGAAGAGGACGAAGATGCTTTGGAAGAAGGAACAGACGGTGTGCTATGATTATAAAGAGAACTATACCGAAGGCACTGATAGCTGATATGCCGCGTGCAACTTTTCAGGGTAGGATAGAGGTTGTACAGTCTTTGCCTGAGATGGAGCGCGCGCTTCGTTACCTGTCGGAGCAGCCTTTGGTGGGCATTGACACGGAGAGTCGTCCCAGTTTCAAAAAAGGATTGCTGCACGATGTCGCTCTTTTGCAGGTGTCGACAGCGGATATCTGTTTTCTTTTTCGCCTTAATATAATAGGTATGCCCGAAGCGTTGGTGCGTTTCTTAGAGAATCCTTCTGTCTTGAAGATTGGACTTTCCTTAAAAGACGATGTATCGGCTTTGCACCGTCGCACCGATTTCGATTCGCAATCGTTGGTAGAGCTTCAGCGGTATGTCAAACAGTTTGGCATCGAAGATACCGGCTTGCAGCGGATTTACGCCATCCTTTTTGGAGAGAAGATATCGAAGTCGCAACGTCTGTCGAACTGGGAGGCCGATGTGCTTTCCGATGCACAGAAACTCTATGCAGCTACCGATGCATGGGCTTGTTACAAGATATATACTTTGCTGGAGATGCTGAAACAGACCAGCAATTACGAGATAGAAGAAATTAACGAAACAGAAGAAGCATAACTTCCTATTATGAATTATAAAAAAGTATATCTGAAACCGGGTAAAGAAGAGTCTTTAAAACGTTTTCATCCGTGGGTGTTTTCCGGAGCTATTCATCGTATAGAAGGTGAGCCGGATGAAGGAGAAGTGGTGTGTGTATATACCTCTAAACTTGAATTTATCGCTTTGGGACATTTTCAGGTGGGAAGTATCGCCGTCAGGGTATTGTCGTTTCACGAGACAGAAGTCAACGTGGATTTCTGGAAGCAGAAGCTGGCGGTGGCATACGAAGTGAGAAAACGTATCGGATTGGTAGACAACCCGCAGAACAATACGTTCCGTCTGGTGCATGGCGAAGGCGATAACTTGCCGGGATTGGTCATCGATGTGTACGACAAGACAGCGGTGATGCAGGCTCATTCGGCAGGTATGCATGTGTGCCGTATGGAACTGGCAGAAGCATTGGCAGCTGTCATGGGCGACCGTATTCAGAATATCTATTATAAATCGGAGACAACTTTGCCTTATAAGGCAGACCTGGAACCGGAGAATGGCTTCTTGCTGGGGGGAAGTCCGGAGAACATTGCGATGGAGAACGGACTGAAGTTTCATGTCGACTGGCTTAAGGGACAGAAGACCGGCTTCTTTGTAGACCAGCGCGAAAACCGTGCTTTGCTGGAGCGCTATGCCAAGGGACGCTCTGTACTGAATATGTTCTGCTACACCGGAGGATTCTCGTTCTATGCCATGCGGGGAGGAGCTAAGTTGGTACACTCGGTGGATAGTTCGGCCAAGGCGGTCGATTTGACCAATCAGAATGTAGAATTGAATTTTCCGGGTGATTCACGCCATACAGCATATGCTGAGGATGCGTTTAAGTATCTTGACCGGATGGGCGACCAATATGATTTGATTATTCTTGACCCACCGGCTTTTGCCAAACATAAGGATGCTTTGCGTAATGCTTTGCAGGGTTATCGAAAACTCAACGCCAAGGCGTTTGAAAAGATTAAGCCGGGCGGTATCTTGTTTACATTCAGTTGCTCGCAGGTAGTGACGAAGGATAATTTCCGTACCGCTGTGTTTACGGCTGCTGCCATGTCTGGACGCAGCGTACGCATCTTGCATCAGCTTACCCAGCCGGCCGACCATCCGGTAAATATCTACCATCCGGAAGGTGAGTATCTGAAAGGATTGGTACTTTATGTGGAGTAAAATTAGCTTGAAAATATAATAATCGTTAATACAAAGCAAATTCTTAGTCTAATATTATGTTATATAACATATAAG
>DYCT01000082.1:4614-7784 GCA_019417975.1 Bacteroides sp. | reverse complement strand
TAGCAACATGCTATTGGCATTCCTTACCCTCCTCTGTGTTATCTCCTTAGTGGCTCTTGCCGGCTTCTTCATGCTTGGCAAAAAGCCAGAGGTTATTCAAGGACAGGCAGAAGCGACCGAATATCGTGTTTCCAGCAAAGTTCCCGGACGTATCCTTGAATTCCGTGTGAAAGAAGGTCAACAAGTAAAAGCCGGTGATACACTTGCTATTCTTGAAGCTCCAGATATCCATGCTAAAATGGCACAGGCACAAGCAGCCGAAGCAGCAGCACAAGCCCAACAACAAAAAGCATTGAAAGGAGCACGCGACGAGCAAATACAAGCTGCATACGAAATGTGGCAAAAAGCTAAAGCCGGACTCGAAATTGCAGAGAAATCGTATAATCGCATTATTCGTCTACATGAGCAAGGAGTTGTTTCTTCTCAAAAGGCAGACGAAGTAACTGCTCAATACAATGCAGCTCAAGCTACTGTAAAAGCAGCCAAAGCACAATACGACATGGCTAAGAACGGAGCTGAACGTGAAGATAAATTAGCAGCTGCCGCCTTGGTAAGCCGCGCAAAAGGTGCTGTAGCCGAAGTGGAATCTTATATCAACGAAACATTCCTGATAGCTCAAGCCGATGGAGAGATTACCGAAATATTCCCTAAAAGAGGAGAATTGGTAGGAACCGGTGCCCCAATCATGAACATCGCTGAGCTTTCTGATATGTGGATAAGCTTCAATGTACGTGAAGACATGCTAAACAGTCTGACTATAAACACAGAATTCGATGCCATCGTACCTGCTTTGGGCAACAAAAAAATACGTTTGCGTGTCAACTACTTAAAAGACTTAGGTACTTATGCTGCATGGAAAGCTACCAAAACTACCGGTCAATTCGATTTAAAAACATTTGAAGTAAGAGCCGAGCCCATCAGTGCTGTTGAAAACTTGCGACCGGGCATGTCAGTCATCATCAATAAATAACAAGCCCAATCATGTTGAACAGTCCCAAGAAACATATTGCTCTCTGGATGGTCGTAAAGCGAGAATGCAAACGTCTTGTTTCCAGACCGCTGTACTTATTTTGCATGGTCATAGCTCCTCTGTTCTGCTACATTTTCTTCACAACGCTGATGGGTTCGGGACTTCCCACCAATCTGCCTGTAGGAGCTGTAGACATGGATAACACATCCACTTCGCGCAAAATGCTTCGCAACCTGGATGCTTTCCAACAGACTCAAATCATAGCACACTATGAAAGCTTTGCCCAAGCACGCATAGCCGTCCAAAAAGGGGAAATATATGGTTTCTACTATCTACCAAAGCACTTGAGTCAAGATGCCCAAAGTGCTCGACAACCTAAAATTTCATTCTACACAAACAACTCGTACCTGATAGCCGGTTCGCTCCTCTATCGAGACATGAAGATGATGTCCGAACTGGCGAGCGGTGCTGTCGGACGAGCACAACTTTATGCTAAAGGCGCCACCGAAAAACAAGCGTTGGCCTTCCTGCAACCCATCGTCATCGATACCCATGCGCTAAATAACCCATGGCTCAACTATTCAGTCTATCTGTGCAACACCATCTTACCCGGTATTCTGATGTTGCTAATTTTTATGACTACGGTTTTCTCCATCGGTGTAGAGCTAAAAGAGAAGAGTTCGCGCGAATGGCTTCGCACCGGACGCAACTCCATCTATATCTCGCTCTGCGGTAAACTGTTGCCCCAAACAATCATATTCTTTATCATGGCAACATTCTACAATGTCTATTTATACGTTTTCTTACACTTTCCGTGTAACAGTGGCCTCTTGCCAATGCTTTTTGCATCACTGCTTTTGGTATTGGCCTCGCAGGCAGTGGGCGTATTCATGATAGGTGTATTGCCAACCCTTCGTTTGGGTCTCAGCTTCGCTTCGCTATGGGGAGTCATCTCTTTCTCCATCTCAGGATTCACTTTTCCTGTCATGGCTATGCACCCTACGTTGCAAGCGCTGAGCAATCTGTTCCCGCTGCGTCATTATTTCCTAATCTATGTAAATCAAGCCCTCAATGGGTACAGCATGGCTTATTCTTGGTTTTCATACATCGCCTTGCTGCTATTTATGTTTCTTCCATTCACCATTATCAATCGTCTGAAAGAAGCAATGGTTTACTATAAATATATACCCTAAAAAAACATCAGCTACATGAAGCATCAATCATTCAAAGAAAAGGTAACACAAGGCGTCCAAGACTTGTTTTATATCTGGAAAGAAGAAATACGCAACACCTTCCGAGACCAAGGCGTATTGATTTTTTTCATCCTCGTCCCTTTGGCCTATCCACTGCTTTATGCTTTCATCTATACCAACGAAGTGATACGAGAAGTCCCTGTCGCTGTAGTAGACAACTCACACACTTCTCTGAGCCGAGAATACCTCCGCAAAGTGGATGCTACTCCCGACGTACAAATCATTTCTTATTGTACCGACCTTGAAGAAGCTCAATCACTCATGAAGAAAGGGCTTGCGTATGGCACTATCTTTATTCCCTCTTCATTCAGTGATGACATTCATCAAGGACGACAAACCCGTATATCTATTTTTTGCGATATGAGCGGTCTGCTCTATTACAAGAGCTTGCTCGGAGCCAGCACTTTTGTCTCACTTTCGATGAATAAAGACATCAAGGTAGAGCGTGCAGGCAACACGACCGACCGACAAGATGCAATAACAAGCCAACCCATCGAATACCAAGACATCGCCTTGTTCAATCCTCAAAACGGCTTTGCCAGTTTTCTGATACCGGCTGTCTTGATGCTCATCCTTCAACAAACGCTGTTGCTGGGTATTGGTTTGTCGGCAGGTACAGCTCGCGAAACAAACCGATTCCGACACTTGGTACCCATCAATCGTCACTATAACGGTACCCTTCGCATTGTGTTCGGGAAGGGCCTTAGCTACTACATGATTTACGCAGTCATCAGTGTCTACGTAGTATGTGTGGTCCCCCGTCTATTCAAATTGGTACAAATAGCCGACCCCACAACGTTGCTTTTGTTTATGTTGCCTTACTTGGCAGCCTGCATCTTTTTCGCCATGACTGCCTCCATTGCAGTACGAAACCGCGAAACATGCATGCTTCTTTTTGTATTTACCTCGGTCCCCTTGTTATTTATCTCAGGTATCTCATGGCCCGC
>DYCT01000082.1:3280-4604 GCA_019417975.1 Bacteroides sp. | reverse complement strand
GCCCGCAGCAGCCATTCCCGACTTCTGGCGCTATGTGTCATGGATTTTCCCTTCAACATTCGGCATCAACGGTTTTGTGGCCATCAATAGCATGGGTGCCACTCTCAGCGAAGTACGTCCCGAATACCAAGCACTTTGGTTGCAAGCCGGCATCTACTTCTTGACAACTTGTCTCGTATACCGTCATCAGATTTTAATCAGTCGCCGAGATATTCTTGAACGCTACAAAGCCATGAAAGCAAAATCAACCGCTTCTCTATAACCTTGTCCGGAGCACAAAGCTCCGGACAATTTCTTTTTACAGCAACTTGCAAATGAAAGTTATTACTTATCTTTGCAACTTAATTGTAGAATAAACAGTCATGATAAAAGATTTCCTGCACATCCTCCGACGATTTGTTACTCCTTATAAAAAGAACCTTGTTCTGACTATCAGTTTCAATTTTTTGTCGGCACTTCTCAACATTTTCTCTTTTTCGCTCATCATCCCTATCCTACAAATCTTATTCAAACTCTCCAATGAGACCTACTCCTATATGCCTTGGGAATCGGATGCCAGCCTAAAAGATATTGCTGTAAACAATTTCTATTATTATATCACCCAACTGATTGAGCAATGTGGCCCCAGCACCACCCTTCTGATACTGGGATTATTTCTTGCATTCAGTACATTCCTAAAAACCGGCAGTTACTTCCTCTCATCGGCTACCGTCATCCCTATCCGTACCGGTGTGGTTCGCGACATCCGCAACCAGCTTTACTGCAAAATATTATCATTGCCTTTAGGTTTCTTTTCCGAAGAACGAAAGGGCGACATCCTTGCACGTATTAGCGGTGATGTGCAAGAAGTAGAAACAAGCATCATGAGTTCGCTGGATATGCTCTTTAAGAACCCGATTCTCATCATTGCCTATTTTGGCACCTTGATAGCCATCAGCTGGCAACTCACTCTTTTCACTCTAATCGTACTACCAGGCATGGGCTGGCTCATGGGTACAGTAGGTAAAAAATTGAAAAGAAAATCAATTCAGGCACAAAGTCAATGGAGCGACTTGATGTCGCAAGTAGAAGAAACATTGGGTGGTCTACGTATCATCAAAGCATTCAATGCACAAAAAAAGATGGAAAACCGCTTCGTAAAAGCAGACGATGAATATCGTAACACCATCGGTCGTGTAAATACTCGCCAACAGCTTGCCCACCCGATGAGCGAATTCTTAGGGACAGTGCTCATCGTCATCGTCCTCTGGTTTGGCGGTACATTAATCCTCAACAACAACTCTGCTATCGATGCACCTGCTTTCATCTTTTACTTGGTTATGCT
>DYCT01000082.1:0-3270 GCA_019417975.1 Bacteroides sp. | reverse complement strand
CTACAGCCTCATCAACCCGTTAAAAGAATTTTCCAAAGCCAGCTACAACATCCCCAAAGGAATGGCTTCGATGGAACGTATCGACAAAATTCTATTAGCCGAAAATTCTATAAAAGAATCTCCTAATCCTATTCCGGTCCAGTCGCTAACCGACAAGATAGAATACCGCAACGTGTCGTTCCGCTATGGTAACAACTGGGTATTGCGCAATATTGACTTGACAATCGAAAAAGGAAAAGCAATCGCATTGGTCGGTCAATCAGGTTCCGGTAAATCAACACTTGTCGACTTGCTCCCTCGTTACTACGATGTACAAGAAGGCGAAATCCTTATCGATGGAATCAATGTAAAAGACATACCATTTTTGGATTTACGCGGTTTGATGGGGAATGTCAACCAAGAAGCAATTCTCTTCAACGACACCTTCTTCAACAACATTTCCTTCGGAGTTGAAAATGCCACAATGGAAGAAGTGATAGAAGCTGCCAAGATAGCCAATGCTCACGAATTTATCATGGCAAGCGAAAAGGGGTACAACACCATGATAGGCGACCGTGGTGGTAAGCTTTCCGGTGGACAACGCCAACGTATCAGCATTGCACGAGCCATCTTGAAAAACCCACCTATCCTCATCCTCGACGAAGCAACTTCTGCACTCGACACCGAATCTGAAAAGATGGTACAGGAAGCTTTGGAGAACTTGATGAGAAACCGTACGACTATTGCCATTGCCCATCGTTTGTCTACTATCCGCAATGCTGATGAAATCTGCGTACTACACGAAGGACGTATCGTTGAGCGTGGAAAACACGCAGAGCTGCTTGCCCTAAACGGTTATTACAAGCACCTCTGCGATATGCAACAAGTGTAATAGAAAAGAATTACTATTGCGATAAAAGAAACAAATACTCTTCTATCATAAACAAAGCCCAACTCCTGCACAAGTACAGAGGTCGGGCTTTATTTATGATTTTAACAGTATATTATTTCCTATTTATGAGTCTCCACAATCTGCGTAGGAGCCAATCCCTTATTACGGATATCCACCTGCTCTACTACCTGAGCAGCCAACTGAGCAAAAGCACGGCCCGTAATCGTATCCTCGGACAAAGCTACCGGAGCACCCGTATCCCCTCCTTCACAAATGCTCTGTACGATAGGAATCTGTCCCAACAAAGGCACATTCATATCCTCAGCCAAACGCTTTACACCCTCTTTCCCAAATAAATAATATTTATTGTCGGGCAATTCGGCCGGTGTAAACCACGACATATTTTCTACCAATCCTAAGATAGGTACATTCACCTTATCATTAGTATACATATTAATACCCTTACGTGCATCGGCCAAAGCAACTTCCTGCGGTGTGCTGACAATTACAGCACCTGTGATGCCCAATGTCTGTACCAAAGTCAAATGAATATCACTAGTCCCCGGAGGAGTATCCAATACGAAATAATCCAAATCGCCCCAGTCGGCATCAGCAATCAACTGTTTCAAAGCATTGCTAGCCATTCCTCCACGCCACAAAGTAGCTTGGTCGGGATTCACAAAAAAGCCGATAGACAACAGTTTGATTCCATATTTCTCGATAGGAACAATCAAATCGCGCCCATTCTTCTCCTCGGCATAAGGTCGTGCATCCTCTTCTTGAAACATCTTAGGGATAGAAGGACCGAAAATATCAGCATCGAGCAAACCTACCCGATAGCCTTGCTTAGCAAGAGCAACAGCCAAGTTTACTGCAATGGTCGATTTACCCACACCCCCCTTACCGGATGATACAGCAATGATATTCTTCACACCCGGCAACATCTTACCCGGTTCCGGACGAGCCTCCTGCTTACTTTCGGTTGCAATGGTCACTTCCACGTCTGGAGATATATAGGTATGAATAGCTGTTTCGGCCGCTCTTACCATCGATTTCATGAATGGGTCGGTAGGTTTATCGAAAATCAACGAAAAACTTACAGTCATACCATCAATACGGATATTGTCCGCCACCATTTCCGCTTCTAACAGATTCTTTCCGTTGCCCGGATAACGCACGGTAGCCAGTGCATCAAGAATCAATTTTGGATATAATGTCATACTATTTATTACTTAAATTAATTACACTTCTTCTTAAAATCTCTTCTCACTTCGAAGTTTGCAATCCACTGCGTTTGCTACGATTATAGCTCCGATAGTCATCCAACTCGATTTCCACTTCAGGTTCACTCAGCTCACCTTCTTGTGGCAGCACAAACTTCAGATATTTGATATTCAACCCACGGTCCAACCATTGCTGCTCATAATAGGTACGAATATTCAGAATCTCATCTACCAAGCCCGAATGATACAAATCCTCGGTAGAGAAAAGTACAGGCAACTGATTGTGCTCCACCATATAGCGCGTATAGGTAAACATAAAGTTACTGTCTGTTTTCAAATGAATGATACCATCCGGCTTCAAGAAACAGCGATAACGATTCATGAAATAAGTAGAAGTAAGACGTTTAGTAGCCTTTTTCATCTGAGGGTCTGAAAAAGTAAGCCATATCTCACTTACTTCACCCATAGCAAAAAAACGGTCGATAATTTCGATATTGGTACGCAGAAAAGCTACATTTTTCAACCCTTCGTGCAACGATTCAGTAGCTCCACTCCACATGCGTGAACCCTTGATGTCCACACCTATGAAATTCTTATCCGGAAACAAGCGAGCCAATCCTACGGTATATTCTCCACGTCCACATCCCAATTCCAAAACAATCGGGTTGTCATTGTGGAAAAATTGGCTTCCCCATTGACCTTTCATATCGAAGGGAACATCGTCCACCACCGAATAAGGGTATTCAAACACGTGCGGATAACTCCGCATATCAGCAAATTTCTCTAACTTTCCTTTTCCCATATTTTACATTCATGTTTAGGGCAAAGGTACAGATTTCCACTGAATCGGCAATCAAAAAAGAGGAAGAACCCTAATTCCTCCTCTTTTTTACTAGTCAAAATTAAATCGACAGCCTCGACTGTCTTTCCAATCAATATTGTTTCGGCATTACCAACCAAAGAACTACATAGATGACTCCTCCGGCAAAAGCGGTAAAGATAGAAGCCAACAAATAAATAATTCTCACCAATGTCACATCCCACCCAAAGTATTCTGCTATTCCGGCACAGACTCCGGCTATCATGGAGTTATTAGACCGCACTAATCTTCTATATTCCATCTTATCCTAAAATCCGCAACTATCATCCAATACACGATTAAGGGTAGATTTATGA